>CAYYRY010000028.1:0-13864 GCA_964474245.1 uncultured Ruminococcus sp.
TGAAGTACGGATGCGGCTCCCCGGACTGCAAGCCCGGCTGTGACTGCGACCGCTTCATGGAAATCTGGAACAACGTATTCACCCAGTTCAACTCCGACGGCAAGGGCAACTACACCGAACTCGAACACAAGAACATCGACACCGGTATGGGTCTCGAACGTCTCGCTTGCGTTATGCAGGGCGTTGACAATATGTTTGAAGTCGACGGCGTCCGCAAGATTCTCGACAAGGTTGTCGAAATCTCCGGCAAGAACTACGGCGAAGACAAGAACGACGACATCTCCATCCGCGTCATCACCGACCACGTACGCGGCGCAACCTTCATGATCTGCGACGGCGTTATCCCGTCCAACGAAGGACGCGGCTACGTTCTCCGCAGAATCCTCCGCCGTGCGGCACGTCACGGTAAGCTCCTCGGCATCAGCCGCGAGTTCCTCACCGAAGTATGCGACGTCGTTATCGCAGAAAACGTTGCGGGCTATCCCGAACTCGGCGAAAAGGCGGACTACATCAAGAAGGTTATGTCCATTGAAGAAGACCGCTTCAACGCAACCATCGACGCAGGTCTCTCCATCCTCTCCGACATGATCCGCGGCGCGCTCAAGGAAAACGCCGACACCATCTCAGGTGAAGAAGCATTCAAGCTTTACGACACCTTCGGCTTCCCCATCGACCTCACCCGTGAGATCGCACAGGAAAGCGGACTTACCATCGACGAGGACACCTTCACCACCCTCATGGGTCAGCAGAGACAGCGTGCAAGAGCCGCAAGAGCAAACATCTCCGGTTGGAGCGAGGCGGCAACGACCGCCCTCGAAGGTCTCGAAAAGACAGTATTCACAGGCTACACCGAAATGAGAAGCGACGCGCGTGTCATCGCCATCCTCGTCGACGGCGAAATGGCAGATACCGTATCCGAGGGTGACTGCACCGTTATACTCGACCGCACTCCCTTCTACGGCGAAGGCGGAGGTCAGGTGGGCGACACAGGTACCATCTACAAGGACGGCACTCTCATCACCGTTACCGATACAAAGAAGACAGACGGCATCTTTATGCACCTCTGCACAGTCGCCGAAGGCACACTCAACGTAGGCGACAGCGTCAAGGCTGACATTTCTGACGCGAAGCGCTCCGCTATCATGCGCAACCATTCCGCTTGCCACCTCCTTCAGGCAGCACTCCGCCGCGTACTCGGAAACCACGTTGAGCAGGCAGGCTCTTACGTTGACGAAAACCGCGTAAGATTCGACTTCTCCCACTACGAGGCAGTTACCGCAGAGCAGCTCGCCGCTGTCGAAGCGCTCGTTAACGCAAACATCCTCGTTGACAACGAGATAAAGACCGTTGAAACGGATATCGAAAGCGCAAAGGCTATGGGCGCCATGGCTCTCTTCGGAGAGAAGTACGGCGACACCGTTCGCGTTGTAAAGATGGGCGAGTTCTCATGCGAGCTCTGCGGAGGAACCCACGCAGGAAGCACGGGTCAGCTCGGTCTCTTCAAGATCACCTCCGAATCCTCCGTAGCGGCAGGCGTTCGCAGGATCGAAGGCACCACAGGTCTCGGCGTACTCGAGCTTATGGCTGAGAAGGACGCCCTCATCGCAAAAACCGCACGTGAGCTGAAGGTAAATAACCCCGCAGATATCGCAAACCGCGCTTCACACCTCAACGCCGAGCTTGCAGAAGCACGTCGTGAGATCGAGTCTCTTAACTCCGCACTTGCGGCAGCAAAGGCTCAGGGCATCGCGAACAGCGCAGTTGAGGTAGGTGCTGTTCGTCTCATCACGGCTGACATGGGCGCATCCACCATGGATATCGCTCGTTCCCTCGCAGACAAGCTGAAGGCTGAGGATCCCGCAAACGTTATAGTTCTCGCTATCAATAACGGCGGCAAGATCAACTTCATCGCATCCTGCGGCACAGACGCAGTTAAGGTAGGCGCACACGCAGGCAACCTCCTCCGCGAGGTCAGCGCCATCACCGGCGGTAAGGGCGGCGGCCGCCCCGACAGCGCAACCTCCGGCGGTAAGGATCCCGCGAAGATCGGCGAAGCTCTCGCCGCAGCAGAGGGAATCCTCAAGGGAATGCTGAAGTAAAAGTGATATTATTACTATTATCTTTTCCCTGCACATAGTTGAATATTTTAAAGTACCGTCGGGAGTTATTGTTCTCGGCGGTACTTTTAGGTATCGGATCATTCTTTATTTTTCAAATATAATAATACAACCTAACCTTTTATCGTCCTTTTGATCTATCAAAACTAAGCCATTGTATTCCAACTGTTCTTTAATTTGATCAACATCGGCAAACAATCTGACTTTACATAGCCATTCTCTTGCTTCCGTTAACGTAAAGCCATACTGTTCAAAGTAAGAATACCACAGTGTTTTTTCTCGTTTTAAGCAATGAAGTATGATCCTTCCTTTAGGAGCAAGAACTCTCGCAGCCTCAGCCAATACCGTTGGAATTTCGCGACACTCTTCCAATCCTGCATTTGAACAAACCGAACTAAACATTGCATCTTCAAAAGGAAGATTCCAAAGAGAGATTGCAATTCCGAGACCGTTAATTTTGTAATACTTTGCCAATGCATCAGCATTTTTGGCACAAGCAAAGTCGATATCGACACCCATATAATAATCACGCTCACGCATATTCATCATAACCGCGTTGGTCCCACCTCCGGCACCTATAGTTAATTCTAGAATATAGTTGTCGCTACTATATAGCACGTTGTGTGAGTAGAAGTGCCAGAAGTCCGGATTAGTTTTTTGCCACTTCGACGCTTTAAGTGCTATATTTCGTCCATTTTCAACCTGTGAGCCTGTCATTATTGCTTTGAGCATTGTACTCTTATCAATATCATCGCTAAATCCGTTCCTCCCGGACACCCAGACGGCACTTCCGTTTTTGAAATAATGATCAAGCTTCGATACGAAGGTTTCTTTATCAGGAATATGTTGTTTCAAAAATTTATCCTTCTCTGAGTAGAATGTATCCGGATCATGCGGATAATACTTTGATATATTTTGAATTATAAAGCTTCTAAGAAGTGGAATGTTATCCCAGAATAAAACTTCATCTAAAGCATTAAGAATCATGGTTCCCCCGTCATTTACTATTTACTATTATCTCAATTATACAATGCCACTTTGCAAATAACAAGTCTTGAAATTATGTCGATTTTATGGTATAATATATGTGAAAAAAAGCAATACCGCCGATGGGACCTCAACAGATACCCTCGGCGGTATGTTTCTTTATTTTTACTTCTCTATCGCCGCAGTCTTCACCATCGCCGCCCTAAGCGTCGCCATGGTCTCCTCGTCAAACTTAGGAGTCCTGTCATAGTAGTACAGACCGTTGTGCTCCTGCTCAACGTCGTAAAGCTGAGTATAGCAAAGTCCCATAATGTACTTGTTCGACAACAGTATGTCCGTAAGAGTGCAGTATCTTTCCACAAACTCCGCAAGATCCTTCGGCTCGTTGCCGTATCCCCAGCCGGAGTCCTCCGCGGGAGGCCACTTGATGCCGCCGTATTCGCTGACGTATACCGGCTCTCCGAAGTATGGCTGAACGTCGCCCTGATCTCGGCGGATCTGATCGTTTACGATACCCTCGTCAATGTGGGCGTAACATTCTCTGAAGGCATCCACGTCCTGCAGATAGTCGTGAACGTCGTGGATCTCCTTCTTGTTTATGTGATAGTTTCCGCTGGTGTCGATGCATGGACGGGTACTGTCGTAAAGCTTCGTGAGGCGGTACACGCTCTCCAGGAGCCTTGAGCCGCGCTCGTGCTCCTTGTATCCCCACGTCTCATTGAAGGGGCACCAGCCGATGATGGCGGGGCTGTTGAAATCGCGCTCCAATATCTCCGCCCACTCGCAGATAAAGTTACCCTGCGCCTCGACGTTCATATAGTCCATGATCCAGTTTGCGTGCTCGCCCCACACTATGTAGCCTTCCCTGTCACAATGGTAAATGAATCTCTTTTCAAACACCTTCTGATGAAGTCTCGCACCGTGGAAGCCCGCCGCACGGGAGATCTTTATATCGCCTAACAGAGCCGCGTCGTCACGTGCGGTATAAATGCCGTCGGGGTAGAATCCCTGGTCAAGCACCGTGCGCAGGAAAACGGTACGTCCGTTGAGCATAAATCTCAACCCGTCAAGCTTCACCTCGCGCATACCGAAATAACTTTTTACTCTGTCCTCACCGAACTTCACTTCAAGGTCGTAAAGTCTGCCGCAGCCTATCTCCCAAAGATGTACTTCACTCAGCTTGATCTGCGCCGTGAAAGCACCGCCGTTCACGTTAACCTTGGAGTCTCCCGTAGGTACGCCCTCGAAGGATGAGACAAGCTCAAGCTCGCCGCTTCCCACTACCTCACCCATAACGGTGAGAGTCCCGTTTGTGATGTCGGGGTAATATTTACAGCACTTAACGTACGCCTTAGGTGTGAACTCAAGCCAGACCGTCTGCCAAATACCGGTGGTTCTGGTATAGCTGCAGCCGTAGGACTCCCTCTTGGGGCTCTGCTTACCCGCAGGCTGAGTGCCGCTCTTCAAGTCGTCCTCGGCAATGACGAATATTACGTTCTCGCCCGCCTTGACGTGCTTCGTTATATCCACCTTAAAGGAAGCGTAGCCTCCCACGTGCTCGTCGGCAAGTACACCGTTCACGTAAATATAGCTGTGGAAATCCACCGCGCCGAAATGGAGGAACACGTTCCCCTCAAGCTCATCGTCAGTCAGCTCTATCGTGCGTCTGTAGCACACAGCCTTTATAAAGTCGGTGTAGCCTATTCCCGAAAGGGTGCTCTCGGGGCAAAACGGCACGGTTATCCTCTTCGGAAGCTCGCCGCCCTCATAGCGCTTTTCCTCTCTCGCCTTCACGTCGAAGTCAAAGTCAAACTCCCACTCTCCGTTAAGATTTCTCCATGATGCTCTCTCCCACTGGGGGTTCGGATGCTCGTGTCTCGGTATATTCATATTCTTACCTCCGCGTAAGTGTGTTTTCTTCTTATATTATACAGTTATTATACAGTCTTCCCCGTCGGATATCAATGAGTTTAAGCAAAATTTCATTGACAATACACGATTAATTTGTTACCATATATGAGAGGCAAGTCTCTCTGTGCAAATATACCCGGACGTATATTCGCCTTCACCGCCCACCAAAAACAACCATTGGTTGTATTTCCCCTTTACAACCGTTGGTATGTTGCAAAAGTTTTTCTCCCGTGTTATCATAAAACCGTAAGCTCCGGAGCGCAAACGAAAACCGAAAGATAAAGGAGACATATCATGAAGTCCTTCAGCGAAAACTTAAAGCGATACAGAAAAGAAGCGGGCATAAGCCAGGAAGAGCTTGCCGCACGCATGGGTATCACCGCACAGGCGGTATCAAAATGGGAGTGCGGTCTGTCTTACCCCGATATAACCCTTATCATTCCCCTCTCCGAGCTGTTCGGCATCACCGCAGACGAGCTTCTCCGCGGTATAGGGACGGCAAAGGAAACAGCAAGAAGTGAAGCCCTTTCCGAACCTGCGAAAGAAGCGGAACCCGTCTCGGCAGACAGCCTTGAAAACAACAACATCTTAAAAGACGACAACACCCTTCGAGTAGTCCAGTGCCTCGGCAGACGCATACTCAGTGCAGACGAGATCAACACGGGAGTATGTATAGACTTAACCCTTCCCAAAACGGAAATCCCGTACAATATTGACATAATGGGAAGTGTTACCATAGACGGTTCTTTTACAGGAAATATTAACGCTGGCGGTGACGTAACATGTGACTACGTAAATGGAGACATCAAGGCCGGATGTGACGTCACCTGCGACTGCGTTAACGGCAACGTCACGGCAGGCTGTGACGTCACCTGCGATGAGATTGGCGGCAACGTCTCTGCAGGATGTAACGTCACCTGCGACGAGGTCTACGGCAGGGTGACCGCGGGCGGAAGCGTAAATATCGGTTAATACTCTGCGTCCCATTTCAAGGGTACTGTACTTTCCAAGTATACTGTGATAATAAATACAGTACTGCACAGTAATATAAAACACTCTTACGCAGCTCGGCACATAAGCGGAAGCCGCGTAAGAGTGTTTTTGTCTTTCTCAAACAAATTACACGAAACTCCCGTAAAAAAATCGCATCTATTTCATTGACAACAAAGGGGATTTATAGTATAATTAATTATGTATATCATGGAGAATTATAGCTACACGGCAAATGTCGCCGTACAGTTTTGAAAGGAACTGCAAATGATAAGAAGCATGACCGCCTTCGGCAGACACAGAGGTCTGACCCCCGACGGCTCCCGTGACATCACGGCAGAAATTAAAAGTGTTAATAACCGTTTCCTTGACTGTAATGTAAAGCTTCCCCGTTCTTACGGATATCTCGAGGAAAAGATCAAGTCATATATATCGGAACGCGGTATCACAAGAGGTAAGGTCGACGTGTATATCGCCATCGACGTTATCGAGGAAACCGGAGTTGAGGTCTCCCTCGACCGCGCTGCCGCAGAATCATATATCGCCTCCCTCAAAGCCCTGAGAGATGAGTTCGCCCTGGCTGATGATATATCCGTCATGTCGGTGGCGCAGAACCGTGACCTGTTCCGTACCAAGCGTCCCGAGGAGGATGTTGAACGCGATTGGGCACACGTCAAATCTATCCTCTCTGTTGCCATAGACTCCTTTATCGAAGCAAGAGAGCGCGAAGGTGCTGCCCTCGGTCGCGATATCGAACAGAAGATCGAAAACATCAGAGTTTGGGCAGGCAAGGTCAAGGAGATCTCCGAGCGCAATATTGAGAAATATCCCACAAAGCTCACAAACCGCATCAAGCAGCTTCTCTCCGACTTTGATATTGAGATTGCCGAGCAGAGGATACTCACGGAAGCCGCTGTTTTTGCGGATAAAGCATCCATCGATGAAGAGCTTGTCCGTCTGGCGACACATTTCGAAGCTTTCCGTGAAATACTTAATTCCACGGAAAATTCCGGAAGAAAACTTGATTTCCTCCTTCAGGAGATCAACCGCGAGACCAATACCATCGCATCAAAATCCGGCGATATCGAGATCGCACGTATTGCCGTCGATATCAAAGCCGAGATCGAAAAGATCCGCGAACAAATTCAAAATATCGAATAACGGGTAAGACATATGAAATTCATAAATGTCGGATTCAATAATATGCTTAACGCAGGCAGAGTTATCGCCCTCGTTTCCTCAGACGCCGCACCGTCCAAAAGACTTATTCAGGATGCCAAGGATTCAGGCCGCGCCGTTGACTGCACCTGCGGAAGAAAAACAAGATGCGTAATCATAACGGACAGCGATCACGTCATACTCTCAGCTCTTCAGGCAGAAACCGTAGCGGGAAGACTGAACGGCAGTGATGACGGTGATGACTCAGGCAAAGATGTTGAATAAGGAAAGGCGGATAATAGTATGAAAAAAGGTCTCATATTCGTAATATCCGGTCCCTCCGGAAGCGGCAAAGGAACCGTTGTAAAGCTCCTCCGCGAAATGGTCCCCACACTCGGTTTTTCCGTATCGGCAACCACCCGTGCTCCCCGCCCCGGCGAAGAGGACGGCGTAAATTACTACTTCATCACCCGCGAGAGGTTCGAAGAGCTGCTTAGAAACGGTATGATCTTAGAGTACACCGAATACAGCGGCAACTACTACGGCACCCTCAAAAGCGAGGCTGAGCGCGTGCTTTCCGACGGCAGGGATATAATCCTCGAGATCGAAGTAGAAGGCGCCCTTCAGGTAAAGGATATCCTCCCCGAGGACACCGTAACCATCATGCTCATTGCCCCCGATAAAGCAGAGCTTGAACGACGTCTCAGAGGACGCGGCACCGAAACCGATGATGTTATTGCAACCCGTCTTTCCAGAGCCGTGACAGAACTCTCTCTTGCCGAAAAATACGACTACGTCGTTGTAAACGAAACAAATAAATCCGATTCATGCGCAGAGCAGATCAAGGGTATCATCTCGTCCGAGCACGCGAAGTATCATAGAATGAAAGATACCGTTGACAGCTACACGACTGAATAATCTCATACATAATAAAGTAAAATAAAAAAATAAAGTATATAAGAAGAACCGCATTGATGCGGAGAATGGAGAATCATTATGGTAAAGCCTTCACTTTCACAGCTCATGGATAAAGAGAACGTAAACCGCTACGCCCTTGTTGTAGCGACGGCAAAGTGCGCAAGACAGATTACTGACGACTATGTACGTCAGAGAGAATATATGGAAAAAAACAGCGGCAAGGACTCCGATAAGAGTGCCGCAAACGTTGTAAACGTAAAGTACAGAGACGAAAAAGCAGTTAAAAATGCCATCGATGAGCTTTTCAATGATGAGTACCGTATTGTAAAGTCCACACTTCCCGAAGGCATGGGAAGAGACGACGAGCCTGTTCAGGAAACAGTTTCCGAAGACAGCGCTGAAGAAAATCTTTAATTAAACCGAAGGATACAAAGAAGTCTTCCCGTGAATTTCAATAATTTACGGGAAGTCTTTAGATAATACCGTATAATTCATACCACTTCGGAAAGGAGGTAATCGGGTCATGAAAAATATTGCAGGTGTATATATCCTTGAATCTCCATATCACGTTGACAGGATATATCACTACTACATCCCCTCTGATCTATGCGACACCGTGGCGGTCGGTACAATAGTCGAAGTTCCCTTCGGCAACAGCAACAGACGTATGACAGCCGTTGTGTATGAGCTGTGTGACAAGACCGATCTTGAAGAGCTGAAGCCCATTGCCTCAGCATTCCCCCAAGGTACACCGTCCCTGTCAAAAGAAGCTCTGAGAATCTGTACCTTCCTGAAGGAACACACTCTCTGCACCTTCGGTGAGGCTGTGCGCTGTGTATTGCCCTCGGCGGCAATATCCAGAATATCCGAATTTTACAAAGCATCGGATTCGGTAAGCGATGAAGAAGCCGCAAATATTTTGTCCTCAATGAATGAAAAAGCGGCATTTGTCTATTCCGCCCTTAGGGGTACCAAAAGAATGTCCAAGGAGGCACTCCGTTCAAGCTTTGGAGACGACGTGTCCCACATCCTGTCAAGATTCATAAAAAACGGACTCGTAGAAAAGATCGAAGAAGCTAAATGCGGCGGTACCAATATAAAAAGCGTAGTTACTGCATTCCCCTGTGATTCCGTAAAGGACAGCTTTCCGAATCTCAGAAGCGAAAGACAAGTCCTTGTCCTGAAGGCAGTAATAAATTCACCGGGAATCACGACAGATATCCTGTCAGAACAGCTTTCCCTTGAGAAAAGCATTATCAAAGCAACCCTCTCCGCCCTTGAGAAGAAAGCCTTCATCCGCACCTCCTCAGAAGAATTATACCGAAATCCCTTCGCTCAATCCAAATCGGAGATATCGCAGTACAGCCGTGATTTCACTCTTTCCCATGAGCAAAGCTCTGCCCTGTCTGCACTCACCGAGCTGTACCTCGATGAAAAGCCGAGAGCAGCCCTACTCCACGGAGTTACAGGCTCGGGTAAGACCAACGTCATGCTGAAGCTCATAGAGCACGTCCTCTCAGACGGCCGCGGAGTCATCATGCTCGTCCCGGAGATAGCTCTTACCCCACAGACTGTGGGAAGATTCATCGCCATGTTCGGCAACCGTATAGCTGTCATCCACTCCGCCCTGTCCGCAGGAGAAAGATTTGACGCTTGGCGCAGAATCAGAGACGGCGCGGCAGACGTGGTGATCGGTACAAGATCGGCTGTATTTGCCCCTGTGAAAAACTTGGGTCTCATAATCATAGACGAAGAGCACGAGCACACATATAAGTCCGACACCAATCCAAAATACCTCGCCCACGACGTAGCGAGCTTCCGTTGCGGTGAAAATTGTGCAACCTTGGTATTGGCATCCGCAACCCCCTCGGTAACCAGCTACCGCAAAGCCGTAAAGGGTAAATATACCCTGGTTGAGCTCAATTCCCGATTCGGAAATGCTGTCCTCCCCTCTGTAAACGTAAGTGACATGAGAGTGGAGCTGACATCCGGTAACACTACCCCCTTCAGCCGTCAGCTCATTTCCCGTATAGGGGAAGAATTGGAAAAAGGGAATCAAACAATCCTCTTTCTCAACCGCCGCGGCTATAACAGCGTGATCTCATGCCGTTCCTGCGGAGAGGCAGTAAAATGTCCCCATTGCTCCGTTACCATGACCTATCACCTTAAAGACCGTCGTATGCTCCCGAAGGATTCGGAAGCCGGCGAGGGGTATCTTGAGGTCAGAAGGAACAGCGGATATCTGCACTGTCATATGTGCGGCTACAGATCATCGGTGCCGGAAAGATGTCCCGACTGCGGCGAAAGTCACTTCATGTTCGCCGGTTGCGGCACTCAGCTTGCAGAAAATGAGCTGCTGAAGCTCTTCCCCCACGCAAGAATAGCCCGTATGGACCACGATACCACCCAAGGTAAAGCTGCCCACGAATCCCTCCTCTCTTCATTCAGAAAAGGAGATGCAGATATCCTCCTCGGCACTCAGATGGTCACCAAAGGACATGACTTTCCAAAGGTCACCACAGTTGGCATTCTGAACGCCGACTCTTCTCTCTTCCTCGACGACTACAGAGCAAATGAACGTACCTTCTCCATGCTGACTCAGGTCATCGGCAGAGCAGGCAGAGCCGAAGCAGGAGGCGTATCGTTCATACAGACCTTCAATCCGGACAGCGATATCATAGCTCTTGCCGCAAATCAGGACTACAAAAGCTTTTACAAGCGTGAAATTCGGATCCGCCGTCAGCTCACATTCCCACCTTTCT
The DNA here is from genome assembly GCA_964474245.1 of uncultured Ruminococcus sp. GTDB lineage: Bacteria > Bacillota > Clostridia > Oscillospirales > CAG-272 > RUG11130. The sequence goes on from CAYYRY010000028.1 coordinate 10,844, forward strand.
GCGACATAGCAGTCATTACCATCTCATCCTCCGACGAGGCTATGCTGAACAGATGTGCAGTACGCATGGGTGAAAGGATCAGAGAATACATACGCGACGAATACACCGACGTCAAGGCAATAATATATGGTCCCTTTGAAGCACCCGTTTACAAGGTTCAAAACGTCTGCCGTCTGAGATTCGTCATCAAATGCAGATTAACGAAACGGACAAGAGCATTCATCTCTTCACTACTGTGTGATTTCTCCGGCAACGGCATTCGCGCAAGAAAATCTACATCCGTCAGAGTCACCGCTGATCTGAACCCCACAAGTATTTAACCGAAATATACAAACGAAAGGAAAACGGATAACCATGGCACTTTTGAATATAATAAAGAAAGGTGATGACACACTCCGCAAGGTATGCCGTCCCGTTGAAAAGATCACTCCCCGTATTCTCACCCTTCTTGACGATATGAGAGATACTCTCATCGACTCCGATGGTGTAGGCCTCGCCGCACCTCAGGTAGGTATTCTCCGCCGTATCGCCCTTGTTATCGATACCAACGATAACGACAAAATCTACGAACTCATCAATCCCGAGATCATCGAGCGCGAGGGTGAACAGGAGGAAATGGAAGGATGTCTCTCCGTTCCCGGTGAATGGGCGATCACCCACAGACCCATGAAGGTTACAGTCAAGGCTCTCGACAGAAACGGCAACAGCTTCACCGTAAGCGGCGAAGGACTTACCGCAAGATGCTTCTGTCACGAACTCGACCATCTCGACGGCAAGCTGTTCATCGACGAAGCTGTTCACATCCTTACCAAGGAAGAAATAGCTGAAGTAATGGGCTGATGCTCTGACGTAACATCTCAAATCAAAGAAAGGAATGGCGATAATTATGAAAATACTGTTCATGGGAACCCCTGATTATGCCCTTGAGTGTCTGCGCGCTGTTCATGCCAATCCCAATGCAGAGATCGTCGGAGTAGTAACTCAGCCCGATAAGCCCAAGGGACGCGGTATGAAAATGATTCCCCCTCCGGTCAAGATATATGCGGAAGAACACTCTCTCCCCGTTTATCAGCCCACGACCTTAAAGGATGGTGCATTCGAAGAAGACCTTCGCGCACTTGACCCCGATATGATCATAGTTGCGGCATACGGCAAGATCCTCCCCGCATATATCATCGACTACCCAAAATACGGCTGTATCAATGCACACGCATCCATCCTTCCACGTCACAGAGGCGCCGCCCCCATCAACCGTGCGATAATGGAAGGCGACACCATTACCGGCGTAACGGCAATGTACATGGATTACGGTCTCGACACGGGCGACATCATCCTGACCATTACCACACCCATTACCGAAGAAGACGACGTGTCAACTCTCCACGACAGACTTGCACTGATCGGCGGAGAAGCCATGTCTAAGGTAATAGACATGACCGTCGACGGTACCATAACCCACACCCCCCAGTCCGACGAAGGCTCCACCTATGCCGCAAAGATCACCAAGGAAGACGCAAAGCTTGACTTCTCCCATACAGCCGACGAGATCTGCCGTAAGATACGCGGTCTCAGCACCGGTGCGCTGACTCATACTCCGGACGGCAAACTCCTCAAAATTACCTCCGCCCACAAGGGTTGTGTGTGCAGCTGCGAGGTCACAGGAACCGTCACATCCGTTGACAACGGAGAGATCACGGTATCATGCTGTGACGGAAGTGTCTGCTTCACCGGCGTTATTCCCGAAGGGAAAAGCCGCATGAGCGCCGCTGACTATATCAGAGGCAGAAAGATAAACGTCGGCGATCATCTCGAATAATCAAATACCAAACAAATAATCAAGGAGGTCATCTGATGTATTACGGTTTTGATATGACGTACCTCATTTTTGTCCTTCCGGCAATGCTCATTGCCATGTGGGCACAATTCAACGTTACGTCCACCTTTAAAAAATATTCGAAGGTTCCCTCTGACAGAAATATGACCGGCTATGAAGCCGCACGTCAGATACTCGACAGACACGGTCTCCGCCATATCCAGGTCGTACAGACTCAAGGCGAGCTTACCGACCACTATGATCCCAAGGCAAACGTGATCCGTCTCAGCACATCCGTATACGGTGCCGCTACAGCCGCGGCTGTAGGCGTCGCCGCCCACGAAGCGGGACACGCAGTACAGTATGCTACGAATTATTTTCCCATAAAGATACGTGCTGCAATAATCCCCATCGCCAATATAGGATCAAACCTTGCAGTGCCCCTCGTTATTGTCGGACTGCTCATGTCAATCCCCCAGCTTTCATACCTCGGCATCATATTCTTCTGCGCCGCAGTATTGTTCCAGCTCGTGACACTCCCCGTTGAGTTCAATGCAAGCCGCCGCGCAATTACTATCATGGAAGAATCCCATATGCAGGGTGAAGCCGCACTCAAAGCATCCTCCAAGGTGCTCCGTGCCGCCGCCCTCACCTACGTTGCCGCACTTTTCGTTGCCCTCGCAAACCTTTTACGTCTCATCCTCTTGGTAAACAGACGAAATAACAGATAAATTCTCACCCATCGGAGGCAGACCATGTCAGATAATAAAGCAAACCCGAGAAGTCTTGCCCACGCATCTCTCATGTCCGTCATGAAGCACGGACGCTATTCCAATATCGAGATCGACTCCGTTCTTAAAACATCGGACACTCTGTCTGACACCGACCGCGCATTGTATACCCGTCTTGTATACGGAGTGATCGAGCGTAGACTGACCCTCGACCACATCATATCCCGTTTTTCATCCCGTAAAATATGTGATATCGATCTGCCATCTCTGACCTCCCTCCGCCTCGGCTTTTATCAGCTTATCTATACCGACAGGATCCCCGATTTTGCCGCGGTCTCCGCGACCGTGGACACAGCGCCGTCACGTTCCAAGGGATTTGTTAACGGAGTCCTACGATCATTTCTCAGAGGACAAAAGAAGTTTTCCCTCCCCCAGGGAAATTCTCCCGAGGAAATGTCCGTCAGATATTCCACGTCC
>CAYYRY010000029.1:0-5000 GCA_964474245.1 uncultured Ruminococcus sp.
AACTGAGCCGCGGCGCGTTCACGGCAGATATCTGCCCACTTCGGTAGCTTTTTGATCATACCGTCAAGGTCGGAGAGTGCCTTCGGAATGTCGATGTTCTGAGGACAGATCTGTATGCACTGTCCGCAGGAAATGCAGGCTGAGGGAAGCTTATCATCGGGGAAGTTTTCAAGTCGCATGGAAGCCGTAACGGACGGCAGAACAGCCATTTCGTTGTAGATCGATATCATGTACGGAATATCAAGCTCCATGGGACATCCGTCGGTGCAGTATCGGCAGGAGGTACAGGGAAGAGAATTCTTCATTCCCTCGGCAACTGCCTCAAGGAGGGCAAGGTCCTTACCGCCGAGAGGGATGCGTTCTTCAAAGGTCTTGATGTTGTCAAGGGTCTGCTCGAGGTTTGACATACCCGAGAGGATCATCTTAACGTTAGGGAACTGCTGTAGCCAGCGGAAAGCCCATGCCGCAACACTTTCGTCGGGACGGAGAGCCTTCATGGTGTTCTCTACGTTCTCGGACGTCTTTGCCAGCTTGCCTCCGCGAACGGGCTCCATTACCCATACGGGAATTCCGTATTCCGTAAGAAGCTCGTATTTGGCGCGTGCATTCTGAAGGGTAGCGTCAAGGTAGTTGAACTGTATCTGGCAGAACTCCATATGCTCACCGTATTCATCAAGAAAACTCTTTATCAAGCTGACACCGCCGTGGGTTGAGAAACCGAGATGGCGGATCCTGCCAAGCTCCTTCTGCTTTATAAAATAGTCGATAATGCCCCACTTGGGGTCGCGGTATACGTCAATGCAGTTTTCATTTATGTTGTGGAGGAGATAAAAATCGAAGTAGTCAACGCCGCATTTCTCAAGCTGTTTTTCGAAAATAGCGGCAGGGTCATAGCTTTCCGCAGTCTGATGACCGGGGAACTTGGTCGCAAGGTAATACGACTCGCGTGGATACTTCTTCAGAAGCTTTCCCGTAACTACCTCAGACGTTCCCGAATGGTAGGGCCATGCGGTATCGAAATAATTGACGCCTGCGGCAATGGCGGCATCGAACATTTCTTCCGTCTTCGCCTCGTCAATGGCGCCAGTTTCCGGAAGTGTGGGAAATCTCATGGTGCCGAATCCGAGGAGAGATAGCTGTTTGCCTTGAAAATCACTGTAGATCATAAAAGTTGATCCTTTCCTCTTGGTTATGAATATTATACAATCTAATTATACATTATCAATATGAATTTTTCAAGTAAACCTTGCAGATATCTTAAAAAAGGAGTATAATATTTTTTAGCAATCAACAAGGGGTGAGATTATGAATAAAAAACAGACAATTGATATGTGTGATGGACCGCTTCTTAAGAATATTCTGTTATATGCAACACCGGTTATCCTTACTGGTTTATTACAGCTTCTTTATAATGCTGCAGATATGATAGTAGTTGCAAAGTTTGCGGGCGGTACTGCTCTTGCCGCTGTTGGATCAAACGGTGCGCTCATAAACCTGATCGTAAACGTTTTTGTGGGACTTTCAGTCGGTGCAAGCGTTATTATCTCAAGGTATTACGGTGCGAAGGACAAACGAAATCTCCATGAATCCGTTCACAGCGCCATGACAGTCAGCCTTATTTGCGGTGTCATTACCCTGCTCTTAGGTGTTCTTATTTCAAGATTTGCCCTTGAAATGATGTCAACTCCATATGACGTAATTGATCAGGCTACGCTTTATCTGAGAATATATTTTCTTGGTATGCCTGCGTTTATGATATATAACTTCGGCGCATCGATACTCCGTGCTGTCGGTGATACGAAGAGACCCTTGTACATACTTATGGTCTCAGGCATCGTGAACGTGGTTCTCAATCTTGTACTCGTTATCATTTTCCATCTTGACGTGGCTGGAGTCGCAATAGCAACGACGGTATCTCAGATTGTCTCTGCTGTTTGGGTCGTTATCTGTCTTGTGCGCACAAATGATATCTATAAGTTTGAGATAAAACGTATGCGCCTTTACGGGGACAAGGTCATAGCAATGCTTCGCAACGGTATTCCTGCAGGAATTCAGGGTTCCATATTCTCAATATCAAATATACTTATCCAGTCATCAATTAACGATTTCGGTTCGGCAGTGGTATCCGGAAACGCAGCTGCAGCTAATGTTGAAGGCTTCGTTTACGTAGCCATGAACGCAATGCATCACACTTGCCTTGCGTTTATGTCACAAAATATCGGTGCGGGAAAGATCGAAAGGCTTTCTAAGATATTCAGAACCTGTATGATAACCGTCATCGTTATCGGTCTTGTAACAGGTTGGGCTGTTTATCTCCTCGGAGAACACGTGCTGACTCTCTATACTGCAACCTCAGGTGCAGATCAAAGCATATCTCCGGATGATATATTAAAATACGGTCTTAACCGCCTGAGTGTGTTCTGCACGACCTACTTTATTTGCGGTATGATGGACGTGCTCGTCGGTGCTCTGAGAGGAATGGGGTCACCATGGATGCCTATGATAGTCTCTATAGTCGGTGTCTGCGGCATCAGAATACTGTGGATATTTACAGTGTTCCGCTTCTATAGGTCTCCCGAATCCCTATATTTGTCTTATATAGTCTCATGGGTAGTCACCACCACAGTACACTATTTGTGTTACAGAAAAGCAAAAAAAGCTTTAATGAAAAGCTGTGAAGTGAATAATGTGAATAAATAAAAAACTCAAGTAAAAACGCTCTCTTGCAGGTGAGCGTTTTTTGCATATATTGACAAAAGTAGTTAGATTATTTAATACTGATTGACTTTAAAAATATAATTTGATATAATTAAAAAGATGTATAATTTGTTTGGGTCAACCAATTAAGAAAGGATAAGTAAATGATAAAGACATTAGCAAAAAGCATTCGTGAATATAAGCGTCCTGCTATTCTGACACCAATATTCATATCGTTTGAAGTTATTCTCGAGTGTATCATTCCCATGCTTATCGCAGGTCTTGTAACCGAGATCGAAAACGGATGTGAGCTGAACGTTATTCTGAAGTACGGCGGAATCCTCGTTGTTATGGCTCTCCTGTCACTTACCTTCGGTATTCTTGCCGGACTTACTGCGGCAACCGCTTCCTGCGGATTCGGTAAAAATTTGAGACATGATATGTTCTTCAGTATACAGGACTATTCATTCGCAAATATCGATTCATTTTCCACATCGTCTCTTATCACCCGTCTTACTACTGACGTAGCCAACGTACAGAACGCATTTATGATGCTTATCCGTACGGCAATCCGTTCTCCTTTTATGCTTGTTTTCTCCTTTGTAATGGCATTTACAATGGGCGGACGTATGGCTATTATCTTCTTCCTTGTAATCCCTGTTCTTGGCACGGGACTTTTCATCATAATGAGAAAAACAATGCCTCTCTTCAGAAAAGTATTCAAAAAGTACGATGCCCTCAACAGCTCGATTCAGGAGAATATTAAGGGAATTAGAGTAGTTAAGTCCTTCGTAAGAGAAAAACATGAGTCAGACAAGTTTGAAAATGCTGCTGACGATGTTTGCCGGGATTTTACAAGGGCTGAGAGAATTCTTGCGTTTAACTCCCCTTTAATGCAGTTCTGTATGTATTGCGTAATGATCTTCGTTCTCACCTTCGGCTCTTACGTTGTAATTTCCACAATAGGCGCTGATCTTGCAGTAGGACAGATGTCTGCGCTTCTCACATATAATATGATGATGCTCAGCAGTCTTATGATGTTGTCAATGATATTCGTTATGCTTACCATGTCCGCAGAGTCATGCAAGCGTATTGCTGAGGTAATTAATGAAAAGTCATCCCTTACCTCACCTGAAAATGCTGTAACAGAGGTAACTGACGGCTCCATTGAATTTAGGGACGTCAGCTTCAGATATTCAGAAAAAGCTGAAAAAATGGCACTTTCAGATATTGATCTTAAGATCGCGTCCGGTGAGACCATAGGTATTATCGGCGGTACAGGTTCATCAAAAACAACTCTGATCCAGCTTGTTTCACGTCTATATGACGCTTCCGAAGGACAGGTACTTGTCGGTGGAAGAGATGTGCGTGAATATGACCTTGAGGTTTTAAGAAATAACGTTGCAGTTGTTCTCCAGAAGAATATACTTTTCTCGGGAACTGTTAAGGATAACCTGCGCTGGGGTAATAAGAAAGCTACCGATGAAGAAATGATTGAAGCCTGCAGGCTTTCTCATGCAGATGAATTTGTTTCAAGCTTTCCGGGCGGCTATGATTATTACATAGAACAGGCGGGAGCAAATCTCTCAGGTGGTCAGAAGCAGAGGCTTTGTATCGCCCGCGCTCTTCTGAAAAAGCCGAAGATCCTTATTCTTGACGACTCTACAAGCGCAGTTGACACGAGAACTGATTCACTCATAAGAAAAGCAATGAAATCCTATATTCCTGCGACCACAAAGATAATTATTGCTCAGCGGACTGCATCCGTGGAAGATGCTGACCGCATAATCATCATGGACGGCGGCAGGATCAGCGCTGTCGGAACTCACTCCGAACTTCTTGCAAACAACGACGTTTACCGCGAGATCTATACTTCTCAGAATAAGGCAGGAGGTGACAAGGATGAACAGTAAGATGAAAATGCCGCGAAGCAACTCATCTAAGCCTCCCATGAAAAAGGCAAAAAAAGGAACTGTAGGAAGACTTCTTAAGATGATCTTCAGCTTTTATCCCGTTATGATGCCCCTTGTTATAATGTGTATTATCTTCAACGCAGCAGTTGCCGCTGTGCCTCCTCTGTTTATGCAGAAGGTAATAGCATATATTCAGGAAGCACTTGACAGCTCTTCTTCATGGTCTGACGTTTCCGTTAAGATCATATCAACTGTCCTCATTCTCGTTGTGATCTATATAGTCGCACTATTTATAGGTATTCTTTACAACCAGCTCATGGCTGTGCTTACACAGGGTACACTAAAAAAGATGAGAACGAAAATGTTTGATAAGATGCAAACACTTCCCGT
>CAYYRY010000029.1:5010-13708 GCA_964474245.1 uncultured Ruminococcus sp.
TAATGAGTACCTACACCAATGACATTGACACCCTGCGTCAGCTCATTTCTCAAAGCTTACCTCAGCTTATGATATCGAGCATCACCGTTACCACCCTCGTTTTCGTTATGCTGTATTTCAGCGTATGGATGGCTATCGTTGTAATTCTCGGTGCTGTCGGTATGTCTTTCGTTATTAAGAAGATAGGCGGCGGAAGCGCGAGATACTTTATCCGTCAGCAGAAGGCCATCGGTCGCATGGAAGGCTTTGCTGAGGAAATGATGAGCGGCCAGAAGGTTATCAAGGTCTTCTGCCATGAAGAAGAGAGTAAGGCTGATTTTGACCGTATAAACAATGAGCTTTTTGAGGAAGCTGATAAGGCCAACAAATATGCCAATATTCTCGGTCCTATTCTCAACAACATGGGTAATATCCTTTACGTTATAGTTGCCATTATCGGCGGTATCTTCATGGTAGCTAAGGTTGATAATCTCGGACTCAGCGGAATTCCTTTCGGTATAAGCCTCGTTGTGCCTTTCCTCAACATTACCAAGCAGTTCACCGGAAGCATCAATCAGGTATCCCATCAGGTAAATGCTGTTGTCATGGGTCTTGCAGGTACTGACAGAATATTTACGTTGCTTGACGAAGAAAGTGAACAGGATGACGGATACGTAACCCTTGTCAACGCAAAGGAAGCAAACGGAGAGCTTGTTGAATGTGAAGAGCTGACCCACACATGGGCTTGGAAGCATCCGCATTCTGACGGCACTATAACCTATACACAGCTTCGCGGCGACGTAGTCCTTGATGCTGTAGACTTTGCTTACGTAGAAGGTAAGACCGTACTTCACGACGTATCTCTTTACGCAAAGCCGGGTCAGAAGGTAGCCTTTGTAGGTGCTACCGGTGCAGGAAAGACTACTATTACAAATCTTCTCAACAGGTTTTACGATATTGCTGACGGTAAAGTAAGATATGACGGCATCAACGTAAATAAGATCAAGAAAAACGACCTTCGCAAGGCACTGGGAGTTATCCTTCAGGATACCAATCTCTTTACGGGAACGGTAATGGATAATATTCGCTACGGAAAACTTGACGCAACGGACGAAGAGTGTATAGCCGCTGCGAAGCTTGCAGGTGCTGATGATTTTATCACGAGACTCCCTGATGGATATGACACAATGATCACCGAAAACGGTGCCAGTCTGTCACAGGGTCAGCGTCAGCTTCTGTCCATCGCACGTGCTGCAGTAGCAGATCCTCCTGTTATGATCATGGACGAGGCGACCTCCTCCATCGACACGCGAACCGAGGCGATAGTTCAGCGCGGTATGGATGCGCTTATGCATGGCAGAACAGTATTCGTTATTGCTCACAGACTCTCAACAGTAAAGAATTCTGACGTAATAATCGTTCTTGACCACGGTAGGATCATCGAAAGAGGAAGTCACGATGATCTGATCGCTCAGAAGGGTCAGTACTACAGACTTTACACCGGTGCATTTGAACTTGAATGATATAAAATTAGTTATCCCCCTGTACGGCACAATTATATGTCGGCACAGGGGGATATTCACGTGTATTCAGATATTCAAGTTACAGATCTACTGTCTTTCCGGCAGGCACGAGTATGTGACCATTGTCACAGCGAATGCAGACGTCGATCTGCGTGGGATTATATACTTTGGTGGTGTCTGCAAAATAGATAAGGCTGCGGAAGGCTTCTGTGTAATCATGTATTTCTATGTTGGTAGCATACCAGATGTCATCACGGTGCGCAATCTTTTTAAACTTTTCCTCGAGGATATTCCAACCGTTTTCTATGAGAAAGTCAAACGAATGTGCTAAGGCATAGAAAAGCCAGCCGTGGTAATAATCGTTTCTTTCATTTATAAATCTGTCGAGATAAATATCAAAGTCGTCGTCAAGGAAGTGACCGGTGGGATGCCATTCCATCCACGTACCCGGTGCAGGGAGCTTAAAGGACCTATCATACTCAACAACTCTTGCATATACGAATCCGCAAAGCTTTGCTACTTCAATAGCTTCCGGGCTGATGCTACCGTAAGGATATGCGTGCCCGAGGACAAGTTTTCCGAACATACTCTCAAGTTTACGGCGATCCATGAGCATATCATACATTGCATTAGCAGTAGGTATGTGACCGACAGCACTATGATCATATCCGTGGGACACTACCTCAAACCTGTCGTCAGAGAACAGCTCAATAGCTTTCTTTTCAGTAAGCGGTACGTGATCATAGCAGGTAGGAACCTCGGCTCCGTCGGGATAAAGCTGACCTGAATTCAGATTGAAGGAGCCCTTAAGGTCATACTTCTTCATAAGCTCAACTAAGGGAATATCTGAGTCGTGACCGTCATCAAAGCTCATGGTGAAAGCTTTTGTTTTGAATCCGGGGAATAAAATTGTGATCTTGTTCATAGCAGATTCCTTTCAGAAACAAAATAATCGGCGGTTTCAAATACTAAAGAGTATTGAATCCGCCGTGAATTATATATATCGTGATAATGCAGAAAACTATATCCTTACAGCGGTTTTTCAATCGAAATGCCTGTCAGTTTGAACTATTAAGAATCGGAGCTTCACCGGCAGAACGGGGAAGAACCATTTTTATAGCGTTCTTAAGGTTGACGATCTTAACTTCAGTATCTGTATCAGCTCGTTCTCCATCAAGGGACCATGTGATGGGAGTTTTATATTCTGCAGTTGCAGACTCAACAGCGGCAAATATGATTTCATCGCAACTGTAATTCTGTGTCATAAGAGCGTTGATAACACGGTTAAGCTCAGCAAGGTTTTTAGGTTTCTTGATAAGAAGAAGCTCAAACTTACCGTCATTCATGGAAACGAGTGCCTCCTTGAATGAAATAATTCCGCCGACTGAGGTGCTGTTTGCGATGGCACCGAAAATATATTCGTCGTCATAAACTTTACCGTCATTATCGGTGATTCTGACCTTTTCTGCACGGATAGAGGGTATGTCCTGAATGCCCTGAAGCACGTAGGCTAAGTGACCTAAAGCATTCTTCATACTTTGAGGCGCTGAATATGATGACTTGGTAAAGGCACCGAAGGACGCAACGTATGTAAAATAACGATCTCCGAACTTACCTATGTCGATGTTTTTGATAACGCCGTCGGTTATGTCGAGAGCCGCCTTCTTCATGTCCTTTGAAAGCTTGAGCGTAGTAGCAAAATCATTTGTGCTTCCGGCAGGGATGTATCCGATGGTAATGTCCTTACCTGATTCAATAACACCGCCGATAACCTCATTGAGAGTACCGTCTCCACCTACACAAACAACAAGATCATAGCCGTTTGAAATGTAGCGACAAATATCCCGCGCGTGACCGGAATACTTTGTTATCTCAACGGTCACACGCATATCGTGTTCTGTAAAGGTATCGATAATATCAAACAGCGCAGTTTTAGCTTTAGTCTTTCCTGCACGGGGATTAATTATCAGCAAAACATTTTTCATTCTTAACTCCAATTCGGTTTTGAAACCGAAATTAATGAAATAATAAGTTTCGTGAAACAGTATTGCCAAGCATGATATATAATTCATGAAAGCAATAGCTTTAAACTCCACCTGACGCTTGTATGAGGAAGCATCAGGCGGAGCTTTCGTCAGGTTACTTTACAAGATGTCTCTTGATCTTTTTGGTATGAGTCTTTTCAAATTCAGAGCCGCGTACCTCAATCTTCATGACTCTCTTGAATGTGGGGAGCTTTCTGTTCATAGCGGCAATGGAATGCTCAAGGGAACGGCGTACACTGTCTTCGTCTGCGTTATCGGTAAACTTGGCGAGATTAGGGTATACCACAGCGACAAGCTCGACCTTGTTTCCTTCAGCCTCACGACCGACAACGACACATTCAGCGATCTCTTCGATATGGCTGATGTATTCTTCGATCTCCTCAGGGAATACATTTTTACCGTTTTCAAGAACTATCACAGACTTCTGACGGCCTGTAATGAAGATATATCCGTCATCATCAATATAACCAACGTCACCTGTGCGGAACCAACCGTCGGGGGTGAACGCATCGGCATTTGCCGCAGGATTGTCAAAATAACCGATCATTACGTTATCACCCTTAACATGGATCTCACCTGTAACGTATCCACGGTCACCGATCTCTTCAGCATCGGGATCGATCCTTACTTCACAACAGGGAACAGGAAGACCAACGGAACCGTACTTTCTTGCGTAATAGGGAGTAACAGCAGCAAGAGGAGAGCACTCGGTAATGCCGTAACCTTCATAAATTGAAACACCGAAGTTTTCGAATGCTTCGATCATAAGGGGATCAAGGGCAGCACCGCCGCAGATGATCTTTTTAAGCTTACCGCCGAATGCGGCAAGAACCTCAGCAAACACCTTTCTGCGGATATCAATACCTGCAGCTTTCATTGTACCGGAAGCAATGATACCTGCCTTGAGCAGATTCTCGCGTCCACCTTTCTTTGCTTCAGCCCAGATCTTCTTATACATGGTGTAAATAAAGAGAGGAACAAGAACAAGTCCCGTGGGCTTGAAAAGCTTGAAGTTCTTAATAACGTGGCTGAGAGAATCATTTATACATACGTGGATACCGTAAGCCATTTCTGCGAGCACACACATAAGCTCATATGTGTGGTGCATGGGAAGAACAGATACTACTGTGTCATCAGGCGTGAAGTCAACGGTATCACAAGCGCCCATTACCACGGAGAAGATATTCCTTTCGGAAAGCATAACACACTTACTGCTGCCCGTAGTACCTGATGTGAAGAGATACTCACAAGCCTCATCATATCTCTCTGAATTATCGGGGTAGTCATAGCCTGCCTCAACAGACGGGATACCGATCTCGATCAGCTTGCTGACTGAAACAACGGAGGACTTTCTTTCGTCACCTGCAAAGGGAATGTAGAGGGATATCTGCTCAGAGCTTTCTCTGACCTTGGAAATATTATTTTCAAGAGCAGGGGAGTAAGCGATACCGTCGGCATCGACCCATTTGAGGAATTTATCAATTTCTTCGGGAGCAAGCTCACGGTCCATGGGAATGACGATTCCGCCTGTTGCAAGAACAGAGAGATACATACATAGCCATTGCGGAGAAGCTTCACCGATAATTGCGATCTTTTTTCCTGCATATCCGAGGGATGTAAGACCTGCGGAAGCGCACTTTACCATTTTACCGAACTCGCTGTAAGTCATGTCAGCAAGTCTGTGATCAAAAGTGAAATATGAGAAGAGAACGCGGTCTTCTCGGGATTCTATAACATTACAGAGCTCACGTGCATTTGAAACATAATCAAAGATTCTTTCTGTTTTTGCTTTCTTACGAATCTTAACTTTTACTTTTTTAGTCATAATGACCTCCGACTTGAGATGAATCTCAAAATATCTATATTCATATAAATAATATCACAAAATCGCTTAATTGTCAATGAAAAATGTATTTATTGGTATTCATGTCTAATTGTTTTCAAAAAACGCAAAAAAAATTAAAAATATTTGCAAAAGTACTTGAAGTTCATGTGAACCTGTGATATAATCATAGTACCACAAGGAAAGGAGGCGTTAAAATGTCCGACAAAATTGTTCCCGGGACAGTGATGCCGTACACCGAAGTTAAAGAAGGAATGTTCTCCCTCTTCCGCCCAATGATCGCAGCAGCCGACGGGCTGACGCTTGGTCAGGTATGTGCAATTACGGGTCTTGAATATTCAACCGTCCAGAACTGGGTAAAAAGAGGCTTTGTGGATCACCCTCAAAAAAAGAAGTATTATGAAAGACAGCTTGCACGTATACTTATTATCTCTTCACTCAGAGATTCTATGCAGATCGACCGTATTGCCGAGCTTCTTTCAATGGTAAACGGAGACGTTTCAGATACCAGCGACGATATTATCTCCGAGGGTAAGTTGTACGATTACCTTTGTGAGATTATAAGACGAATGGACATATCCGGCGTATCTGAGTCAGAAGCAGGGAAGATCATCAAAGAGGTCACCTCCGATTATGTGGGACCTACGGAAGAGTCCGCGAGGCGGCTTATTCTTGCTCTTTACGTTATGGTTCTTGCATACGTTTCGGGAAAACTCAAAAGAGACGCGGATATGTACTTCGCACAGCTTAAAAACGGTATTTCCGATAACTGAAGTATTTTGATGAATTATTTTTGTAGTGCCGAATACACGGCAGATTGGAGTTTATATGGAATGGTTTAATACATGGTGGGAAGGCCTTGGTACTCTCGGTCAGATCTTTGCCACTGCCGCCATCCCCGCAACGGTAATTATGGTATTGCAAACAGTGCTCATGCTGTTTGGAATGGGTGCTCATGCTATTGATCACGGAGAGTCCGGTTTTGATACTGAAGATGCAACACCGATTGATGACGGCGACCTTAACGATGTAGCTGAACACGACAGCTCTCATCACTTCGATGGTGTACGTCTGTTTACAGTTCGCGGAATCGTTGCCATGCTTGCAGTGGGCGGATGGATCGGTGTTGCTCTTTGCGACGCCGGCGCTGGTTCTCTTATAAGTGCGCTCTGTGCTCTTGCAGGCGGCCTTGCGGCATTATTTGCTGCTGCATACATTATAAAGCTTTCCCTTAAGCTTCAGGATGATGGAAATTTCAATATAAAAAATGCTGTGGCACATACTGCAACCGTATATATTCCCATTCCGGCAGGACGTTGCGGTACAGGTAAGGTGACCATGAATCTTCAGGAAAGATTCGTTGAGCTTGATGCTATGACCGATCATACAGAAAGGTTGCCGACCGGTTCTATGGTTCAGGTAATATCCGTTACCGATAAAAACGAAGTTATTGTAAGACCTATGAAGTGATCCTTGCATCTACATATGAACAAATAAAAAACACGGGTCATGTATATAATATGCCCGGGTATAATAAAAATATTAATTAATTTCAGGAGGCAATCAAATGACACCTACAGTAGTTATTACCTTAACCGTTATCGCGGTCTTCCTCTTTACGATGCTTTTGGTCGTACTGACACGTTACCGCAGATGTCCTTCAGACAAGGTTCTTGTTATTTACGGTAAGGTCGGTACAAACAAAGACGGTACTACGAGAAGCGCAAAATGTATCCACGGTGGTGCGGCGTTCATATGGCCCGTCATCCAGTCATATCAGTACCTTGATCTGACCCCTATGTCCATCAACGTTGATTTGACAAACGCACTGTCCCATCAAAATATCCGTGTTGACGTTCCTTCAAGATTCACGGTTGGTATTTCCGTAGAAAGCGGCGTTATGCAGAATGCTGCTGAGCGACTTCTCGGACTTCACCTTTCCGAGATTCAGGAGCTTGCAAAGGATATTATATTCTGTCAGCTCCGTCTCGTTATCGCAACCATGGATATCGAGGAGATCAATACAGACCGTGACAAGTTCCTTGAAGCTGTTTCCCACAACGTGGAAACCGAGCTTAAGAAGATCGGTCTCCGCCTTATCAACGTAAACATAACCGACATCACCGACGAGTCCGGATATATTGAGGCTCTCGGTAAGGAAGCGGCTGCTAAGGCTATAAACGACGCTAAGAAGTCCGTAGCGGAAAAGAACAGAGACGGTTCTATCGGTGAGGCAAGCGCACTCAAGGACCAGCGTATCAGCGTAGCCGACTCCAATGCACTTGCTATCGCGGGTGAGAACGAATCCAAGGCACAGATCGCTCTCTCCGATGCTATCAGACGTGAGAAGGAAGCAGAGGCTCAGAGACGTGCCATCGCGGCAGAAAAGATCGCGGCTGCGAAGGCTCTCGAAGAAGCTTATGCGGCTGAGCAACAGGCGGAGCAGGCACGTGCTGAACGTGAATTTGCAACCAAGCAGGCGGATATCATTATCGCCGCACGAATCGACAAGGAAAAGCTTGAGCTTGAGGCTGAGGCTGAAGCTGAACAGCGCCGTAGACGTGCAAAGGGTGAAGCGGACGCTATATACGCGACTATGGAAGCGCAGGCAAGAGGTATCGAAGAGATTCTTGCAAAGCAGGCTGAAGGTTACAGAAAGGTAGTAGAGGCTGCCGGCGGTGACACATCTGCGGCAATTCAGATGATGCTTGTTGATAAGATCTAGGAGCTCACGAAGATTCAGGTTGAGGCTATCAAGAATCTCCAGATCGACAAGATCACCGTTTGGGATTCCATGAGTGGCGAAGGCGGTACTCCCACAACGGCGAACTTCCTTTCAGGCATCATGAAGGCAGTTCCTCCCCTCAGCGAGACTATGAAGATGGCGGGAATACAGATTCCCGAGTTCCTCGGAAAGGCTGTAGAGGCTCCCGTGACAGGCGCGGACGTAAACGAATAAACAAGTATAGCCCTATTCCCCGAAAGCACAGCCTTTCGGGGATCGGCGTATCAGGGGGAGAGTTACATAAATGAAAAACGACACGTTGTTAGGCATATTCAAAAGAGCTACGTACGCATCTTTAATTGCACTGTGCGTTTATCTTCTTACGTCAGTTCTGACTATGTTATTAGGTGCGTTTTTTGAGAACAACGAAAGTATATTTCTCGTAGTTCTCAGCTTCATCTATACCTTGATTTTCTGCTATTTTTATATTAACTGCACCTATATTCAAACCGGTATCGGCGTTAATTCTGTCTTTTCCGAATATAAAGACAAGAAGTATTCTGCAGCGGAAGATCTGAAAGTG
>CAYYRY010000030.1:0-12784 GCA_964474245.1 uncultured Ruminococcus sp.
AGCATATCGAGTGCGCCAGCACATATCGAACGCGTTAGCGTATATCTCAAATCCCCTAAGGGATTTATATCGATGGGGCTGAGTGCGACAGCCCCATAATAAGGCTTATCGGTTGATACGAGATATCAGCAAATGAATGCAGCCGCGATGCGTACGCGAACTTCGTCCTTCTCGGGGACCGTTACGGTTACGGTATGGCGTCCTTTGGGAAGATCTTTCGTGATGATCGCCGCGTTCATCCTGTGGAATGAACGGACATACTTATCCCACGTTTCGTTTACCGTAGGTTCTCCTCCGTCTATGCTGACGAGAAGATCCGTGCCGTCGTCGCCGCCTACACGGTAGAAGCCGACTCCTATACCGTCGAAGGTGAAGGAGAAGCTGTCGCCGCCGTTTACGCTCTCAAGGAATCCTTCGAATCTGTCGTTCTTCTCGACCTTGTAGTAGAAGCCGTTCAGCTCCGGCTCCGCTATTTCGGAGGCTGGAACGATATCACCGATCTCACTGCAGTTTTCGCACAGAGGTGCGGGGAGAAGATGCGCCTTCATATTCTTGGGACATACGTCAAGCATTGAATCTAAAACGCTGAGGAGGTACTTTGTCATGACTTCGTAGCCGTTGTCGCCGGGGTGGAGTGTGTCGGGGGAGTACACTTCGTAGGGAACCTCTTCCGCATAAACACGGGCGGCAAGAGCCTCACCGAAGTTGATAACGGGAACCCCGTAGTGAATAGCCGCGCGAACGTGGGCGTCACGGGACTCAAAACACTTGCCTGCCTCGAGAGCTTCAAGTACCATCTGCGCCGTGGAGATGAGAACTACGACGTCTGTCATGGGGGATGTGATTCTTATCTGACGGAGCATGGACTCAATCTGTGGCAGTACTCTTTCCTCGGTGTCGCCGAAGTCGTTTACTGCAAACTCAATGAAGATAAGGTCGGGGTCAAAATCAAGAACGTCTTTTTTCTGACGGAACATACCGAGGCTCGTACCGGTACCACCGATAGCTGCGTAAATTTCGGTGATCTCAGCGTCGGGATAAGAATTTTTCAGGTGTGCGGTTGTTATTGCGCGGTAGCAGGTCCTCTCAGGGTCGGATGAGCCAGCGCCCTCTGTAATGGAGCCGCCGAAATAAGCAACTCTCAGATTTTTATCGTGTTTCAGTTTATACGCGGTGTTGTTAAGCATAGCAGCCTCCAAGGGATAATAATACTCAATATGAAAAGTATATCACATTGCGCATATTCTTTCAATAGATGACACGCAAAAGTTTTTCTTGTTCATTAAATGTACTTGAAATTAACTGCACATAATAATATAATTGAATTACTGAAAGAAATATCAACTTCCCAAAGGAGGTCTTATAAGTGAAATTAACGTTTATAGGTGCTGCCCATGAGGTTACAGGCTCTTGTACTTTGCTTGAGGCTTGCGGTAAGCGTATCGTCATTGACTGCGGAATGGAGCAGGGGGCGGATACCTATGTCAACTATGACATCCCCGTGACTCCGGGGAGCATAGATGCGGTGTGTCTTACTCATGCTCACATCGACCACTCCGGCAATATTCCAACACTTACCGCCAGAGGCTTCAAAGGAGATATCTATTCTACCGAGGCGACTTATAACCTGTGTGGGATCATGTTCCGTGATTCTGCGCATATTCAGGAAAGTGAGGCTGAATGGCGTAACAGGAAGGGAGCAAGATCAGGTGCTGAACCATACGTTCCCCTTTACACCATGGCTGATGCTGAAAGAACTCTTAAAATGTTTAAGCCTTTCCCCTATGGGAAGACTGCGCATATATGCGACGGCATCAGCGTGACCTTCTCCGATGCGGGACACCTGCTTGGATCATCAAGCCTGCTTCTTGAGGTGACGGAGGAGGGAGTGACGAAGCGTATTCTGTTTTCCGGAGACCTCGGAAACGTGCGCCGTCCGCTGATACGCGATCCCCAATCTCCACCGGACGCAGATTACGTGATAATCGAGTCAACTTACGGCGACAGACTTCATGGGGAGCGCCCCGATTACCTGGGACAGCTTACGAGGATAATTCAGGAGACTCTTGACAGGGGAGGAAACGTTGTTATCCCCGCTTTTGCAGTGGGAAGAACTCAGGAGCTTCTCTATCTGATCAGAACCATCAAATCAGAGGGACTTGTCAGGAATCACGGAGATTTTCCCGTGTACGTTGACAGTCCCCTTGCGGTGGAGGCTACCAATATATATTCGAACACGGCGGGACTTATGGCGTATTACGATGAGGAGACCTTGTCCATCGTTGAAAAGGGAGAAAATCCCCTTACCTTCAAGGGACTAAGCCTTTCCATTACAGCCGACGACTCAAAGGCGGTCAACTTCAACGCCACGCCCAAGGTAATAATATCCGCATCGGGAATGTGTGAAGCGGGACGGATAAGACATCATCTGAAGCACAACCTGTGGCGTCCCGAGTGTACTGTGCTGTTCGTTGGATATCAGTCCGAGGGTACTCTCGGAAGAAAGCTCATAAACGGGGAGCCGTACGTGAGGCTTTTCGGTGAGGAGATCGCGTCAAAGGCGCATATCGAGACCCTTGCAGGCATCAGCGGCCACGCGGACCGCGATATGCTGTCGGATTGGCTAGGCAGCATGAAGACACCCCCGAAAAAGGTTTTCGTAAACCATGGAGAAGACAAGGTGTGCGAGGGCTTTGCGAATCTTATTACGAACAGGTTCGGTATTCCGGCAGAGGCACCGTACAGCGGAGATGAATTTGATCTTGTAACCGGCGAATGTATAGTGAGGGGCGAGATAGTCAGAGTATCAAAGAAAAAGACGGCAGACACCACACGACGCAACAGCGCGGCATACGACAAGCTGGTGGCTGCAGGTGCCCGCCTCATGGGTATTATCGAGCGCTACCGCCATGCGGCGTATAAGGATATGCTGAATCTTGCCGATAAGATAAACGCGCTTTGCTCGCAGATCGAAAACGGTAAGAAGTCGGGAAAAATGAAGTCGAAGCGCAGGAAGAAAAAATGAGATAGGATAAAACGAAATTCAAGCCGTCTGTCGCATTTAGAAAAATAACAGACAAAACGACAAAGGAAACAAGGTAGGGGACGACGTCTGCATTTCGCCATGGCGAATATGCGGACGTCGTCCCCTACAGATATTTGTGCATTTTTACTTTAGTGTGATGGTGCCGTTACAGATCAAATATTATTTATATACTTCCACGTAGCCTCAAGTACCGGCCCGGCTTCCATCTTTTCCATATATATAATGGGATGACGGGTGCGGTCGAAGGCGTAGTGCCCGTCGTCGGTGAGGACAGGGGAGGGGATTATTCTGAACTCGTATGCCTCGGGGTTCGTCAGCACCGCTGGGGCTGCAACGTCGAAGAGGATGCGCTTCCAGAAGCCGTTAACGTAGTACGGCTCGTTTGAATACTTGTCGGGCAGCTCGTCACGGAAGAAGCGGGCAACTCTTGAGTCTCCGGGGAGAGCCTGATTCAGCGTTTCGCGGGTTATCTCCAGAACGCAGGTGCCGTGGTCGTATGCAGGGAGGAGTATCAGCGGGACATCAAGGGAGAAAAGATACTGCGCCGCTACGGGGTCCCATGCGAGATTGCATTCTCCCGCAAGCTCCGTGTCGTTCTCAAGACACGTACCGCCGAGCCATATGACGACTGTGTTTCCCTTGATGGACGGATCAAGATAGAACGCAGACGCGACGTTGGGACAGCATCCCGTGGTGAGTACGTATATGTACTCATCGGGATTCTCCTTTGACGTGCGGATTATGTTACGGACAGCCTCGCTGTCAACGGGACATCCCGGCTGCATGGGGCGGGTAGCACCTCTGTATGCAGGGTATTTATCCTTCACGCCGCACACGTCGAGAACTCGGAGTATCTCGGCGTAGCTTGCCTCCATGCCTCGGTTGTAGTCACCCTCCGGACCCTTACCGAAGGTGGACGCCTGCGCGGCTGTGAGCTCAAGCTTTTCCTTCGCACCGATGCAAAAGGCGAGAGCGTACTGATCGTCCATCTCCATGCCCATGTCCGCATCATGAATGACCTTTTTTATTCTGTTACTCCTGATGTCGTCGAGTATCTGCTGCATTGTCATGATAGCTACCTCGTTAGTTTGCCGGATTTGTCAGTTTTCGTTTTCTGCATCAATATTCTTGAGGATCATCTGAATATTGCTGTTGACTATCTTGCTCTTGAGGAAATATCTTGATGTGAGAGTGTCAGCGGTCTCCTCAACTGAGTATCTGAAGATATTGGTCAATTCTCCGTAGGAGTTCATGTTTGCTCCCTTATCAACGATGGGGAGAAGGTCAAAGCGCTTGGTGTTGAAGATAATGTCCACCATATCTCTGGATTCATAGTCGTGAACTGTACGACCCTTCAGAATGGTATCGTAATATACAGGCTTGAAGTACTTGTATCCGAGAGCTGCCATTGCCTCAAGTACAACGTCTGTCTTCTGGGGATCCTTGATGGACTTGGGTACGAATACGTTGCGGAAGCCGTCGTAATGTGCAGGGGATACATAGTCCTCCTGTGCGGTGCTTCCCTTGGGGAAGGGGAGAATACCAAACTTAACGTCAAGGGTGCGAAGAGCTGCGGCGTTGACGGTGGTCGTGAACATGAAAAGTATTTCTCCTGCCTCGAACATTTCATTGACGTTCTCATAGCCGTATTTCTCTTCGAATGACTCATCGCCGCGACCGGAAGCTTCGCCAAGGGTGTTTACAGTCTGAGCATTGTCGCTGAAGATCCTTGAAAACTTATCGGCAATATTGAATATCTCAACGGGAACACTTTCTGAGTAGTAAGGCATACCGGACTCGTCAAAAAGTGTGAGGGGGACGTCGTGTGACATGATGGTTCCGGGACCGTTGGGGTTAGCATAACGGTAGGCACCTGAGCCGTTGTCATTCTGAGGAACACACGCCGCTACCTCAAACATCTTATCCCATGTCCAGTCTCCTTCAGTTACAAGGGAGTACACGTCTTCAAGACCGTAGTCCTCTGCCACCTGCTTGTTGAACAGTACACAGCATCCGTCCTGATAGAATGAGCTGATGATGGGACCGTTAAGGAAATATAGTGCACCCATGATGCCGTAGGTCTCTTCAAGTCCCTCGGGCCACCAATCACGGTCAAAATCAAGAACTTCAAAGCTGCTCATATCGTAAAGAGCATCCTGAATGAGCAGATTCTGGCAGTGCATTCCGTTTCCGTAGGAGGCATCGTATGCGCCGACACCTGCGAGAACGTCCTGCTTGATGTCCTCAACAGTTGCACTGAGATTAGGGTCAACGTTGACTGCGAGTGCATTTTCCCAAACGAGATCGAATGCTTCCTCGATCTCACGCTGTCTGAAGTAGAATGCGTCGCTCATTACGTCACCGGTCTCAGCGTCTTTTTCCGGCGCCTGCCAGCCTATACCGAAGTTGGTGAAGGTCTTGCCTTTAAAGTTATACATGGAGGCAAGCTCTTTAATATGTGTATCGATCTCGTCAATGAGGGGGTCCTTTTCTTCGTCTGATGTTTCATCTGTGTCATTGCTTGAATCTGTGATGTCAGAGCCATCCTGCACCCCAGGCTTATCAGAATTGTTGCCGCATGATACTGCCATGGGAACGATCATTAGCAGCACCAGAATAAGGGATAAGATTTTCTTCAACATAAAATAATCCTTTCATATCCTTGTTGGAATCGAGTGTTTCGTACAATAAACTTGCGCAAAACTTACAGGAATATAATATCATAACACTCCTTAAAAGTCAATAGATTTAAACGGGTGAAAAGCGTATTGACACAACTTTTGCTTTGTTATATAATAAAATATAAGTAGGTGTAATTAAGTATAAGTAGGGTAAATACTTTTTTGCTACCGGAAAAATATTCGAGGTGTATGGGCGAATGAAGAGCTTTTTTAAAACGGCAGCACTGATTCTTTCGGTGATTTTACTTTCGCTGTCTTTCTCAAGCTGCGGAACCGTTGAAAATGATTTGTACAATATAGAAAAAAACTCTGAAGGACCCGACTCTGCGTCGAAGGAAACAGAAGCTGAAACGACAAACAAATCCTTTGTCGATTTCGACAATCCGGATATTGACGAATATGTTGAAGACCTGGCGGCTGTATACGGCAAAAAAGGTGAGAGCTTCACATGGTGCGGAAACGAGGGTCAGGCACCGTGGAATGAGGAAGAGACGGGAGAGCTGCAGAACGACGCACTGTATTTCAGGCAGAGACAGCTTGAAGAGACCTTTGGTGTTGCATGGGATAACTACCGTCCTGCAGCCATAGGAGACTCGGAAAATCAGCCTGTTTATGATCATGTTATGCAGGACGTGCTTTCGGGAAACGGCGCTTTTGACGTATGCTACGGAACGACCATAGCAATTGCACAGCCTCTTTTCCTGCACGATGCCTTGGCCGACCTCAGCGGATACAATTATATTGATCTGGACCGCGAATGGTGGACACCGAATATCATGGATATTTACGGCATCGAGAGTGCCATATATTTTCTCAACGGAGCAATCGTAACGTCAAATTACGAGGATACGTGGTGTATTGCATTTAACAAGAAGATCGCCGGGGACTACGGTATCTCGGGACTTTACGATCTGGTATATAATAACGAATGGACCTTTGATAAGATGTTCGAGGTGGCATCTGTAATACCGCCAAACGAAAACCGTTCCGGTGTTTACAGATTCGGCAATGCCAGCGGGGATGCGACCATGTATGCCCACGGTTATACACTTGCCAAATTCAACGAAGACGGTACTCCTTACGTAGAGGAAAGCCTGTCGGCGGAGCTGTACGACCTTGCTGATAAGTTTTCCGTGATATACGGAGATGAAACTATCAGCGCCATATGCAAGGGAGGCTCCATCGGACATTACGAATGGGTGATAAATAAGTTCGGATACGAAGGATTTAACGAGATGTTTTCGGAGGATGAGTTTCTCTTCTACTTCCTTACCACGGGAGATGCGGCGTGGCTCCGTACCTATGACGTTGAATTCGGTATCCTTCCCATGCCCAAGGGAAGTGTCCAACAGGAGGACTATATCTCCCATACGTATATGTGGGGCGCATCCAACGTGTTTGTTCCGCGCTCTGCCAAGAATACCGAGCTTTCCGACGTTATGACAGAAGCCATGGCGGCACTCGGATATAAATACATAAAGCCCGCCTACTATGATATGATACTTAAAACGAGAGCCACCTATGATTATGAATCAAAGGAAATGATAGATATCGTGTTCCGCACGAAGACATATGACCTTATTGACTTTCTGGCTGTGGGCGGTTCCATAAATACGGAAAGTGACTTTGTCAGACTTGTACGTTACGCAATGCAGGAATCAACGGACGGGATTGCATCAAGATATTGGCTTCAGGCGAAAATAGTGAACCGGAATATTGATACGATTCTGAATATGGTAAGAGAGGATATGGAAGGTTAGAGATCAGCTTTCGTATACGGTTAATAACGGAGGAAAAGCATGAAAAAAGTTTTATTACTTATTTTTGTGATTGCGGCAACACTTTCGGCACTTGCCGCGTGTGGCGTGGGAGATACGGGGATAACGCCGGATATAACGCTCTCATCAGACGGAGCCGACGCAGGGGAAGACGTACTTGAGGATCCTTTGATACCCGAGATCGACGATCACGTGGGAAATTTATCTGAGGACTATAATTTCAAGGGGCAGAGTTTCACTTGGATAGGAAGCGGATATCAGGCTCCGGAAAGGGAAGAAGAGCTGGGCGACGTACAGAGTGATGCGCTTTACTTCAGACAGAGGGAAATTGAAGAGCTGTTTGAGATCGATTGGACAAACTATACTCCGGGTCAGACCGATGATCCCGGGGTCGATGTTATCGTAGAGGCAGTAAAGCAGGACGTGCTTGCAGGTACCGGTGCATACGATGCGGGATACGGAATGACTCACACGACGCATCCGCTGCTTACAAACGACTGCCTTATAGATACCTCGGATTTTTATGTGGTTGACCTTGACCGTCCATGGTGGCCGAAGAGCCTCAGAGAATCCTACAGTATAGGCGGTGCTCTGTATTTTCTGAACGGCCCCATCCTCAGCCCTTACTATCAGGATGCTGCCAGTGTGGTATTCAATAAGGTGGTGGCGGAGAACTACGGTATTACGGGACTTTACGATATCGTCAGAAACGGGGAGTGGACCTTTGACAAGATGTTTGAGATTGCTTCTGCGGTGCCAACCAACGGAAACGGCTCCGGTGCATACCGTTACGGTGACCCCGATGCTGTGTCTACGATCATTGCCCATGGCTTGACGATAACGAAGTTTGACGAATACGGAAATCCTTACCTTGAAGAGACCCTGTCTCAGGAGCTGTCTGATCTTGCAGATAAATTCTGCCGTATTTACGGCGACGATACTCAGACCGTAAACTGTAAAAGCGGCGCCTCCGGTGGATCACACGAAAGCCTTGAAGAAAAATACGGCTACGAGATGTATGAGGATATGTTTGCCGACGACAGGATACTGTTCCTGTTCATCCCTACGGATGAGGCGGCATGGCTGAGGATTCACGAAGTGGAGTTCGGTATCCTTCCCGTGCCAAAGGCTGACGTGAAACAGGAAAACTATATTTCCTACGCAACTCCGCAAAGCTCCTTTAACGTATTCGTACCGAAAAGTACCAAGAGCACAGAGGTGACGGACGTTATCCTTGAGGCAATGGCGGCGCTGGGTTATAAATACTTCAAGCCTGTGTTCTATGACACGATGCTTAAGACGAGAATGACATACGATTATGATTCCAAGGATATGGTGGATATCATATTCAATACCAAGAGATACGACCTTATTGACGTGCTCGATTATGGAATAACCATAAACGGTCCCGGTTCCATGGTAACGCTTATCGACGGAATGGTAAACGAAAGCAGTGAAGGCTTTGCGTCAAGATACTTTTTGCAGAGTAAGATAGTTAATTCAAACATCAAAAAAATACTTGCAAATATTGAAGCCGACAGAAACTGACACAGCTTATTTTGTCCGCATACCCGTTTTTAACGGTTGTGCGGATTTTTGCTTTTTCAATTATTTTTGCTGCTAAGTCCCTTGAATATATATACTACTTATGCTATAATATAAAAGAGAGAGTGAGGTGCGGCGTTTCTGCAGTGCTTTACCGAAAAATATTCATATAGGAGATGAAAATTATGATCAAAAAACTGATCGCTCTTTTGCTCGTTCTTCTTATGGTCGTTCCTATGGCAGTTGCCTGCGGAGACAATAAAAAGGACAATGGCAACGAAACTGAAACTGAAACAGATGGCGAACTTTCAGTTGACATTGATGAGAAAGATCCGCTGATTTCCGTAATCGACGAGCACATTGAAGAATTATCTTCACAGTTCAGCTTTAAGGGCGAGACCTTCACATGGATCGGTCCCCGTAACTTCTTGGCTCCCGAGACTAACGAGGAGACAGGTATCGTTACCGATGACGCAATGTATTACAGACAGAGAGACATTGAGGATGCTTTCGGTCTTACTTGGGAAAACTACTCTCCCGAGGGTGACTCCGAAGACGGTACCAGCCCTGCTATCGAGGCTATTAAGCAGGACGTTCTTGCAGGAACGGGTGCATACGACGTTGCATACGGCTTCAATATGCATACACAGGTGCTTCTTATTAACAACTGCCTTATGAATCTCACCGACTTCACAACAGTTGATCTTGAACGTGAGTGGTGGCTGAAGGATCTTAAGGAGACTTTAAGTATCGGTGGTGAGCTTTACTTCCTCACAGGTCCCATAGTTTCCTCTTATTATCAGGATGCCATGAGTGTTCTCTTCAACAAGCAGGTTGCTGATGACTACGGTATTACAGGTCTTTACGACCTCGTTAAAAGCGGAGAGTGGACATTCGATAAGATGTTCGAGGTAGCTTCTGCTATTCCCCCAAATGCAAACGGCTCCGGTGCATACAGATATGCGGATCCCGACGGTATGTCTACACTTATTGCTCAAGGATACAGTATTGCTCAGTTTGACGCTGACGGTAACCCCTATATCCTTGATGCTCTTCCCACAGATATTGTTAACCTCGCAGACAAGTTCTGCACGGTATACAGCGATGATACTCAGACTGTACATACAAAGGGTTCAATATCAGGCAATCACGAGAACTTTGAAGAAAAGTACGGTTACAAGGATTACGTAGAGATGTTTGCAGACGAGAAGGTACTCTTCCTCTTCATCCCTACCGATGAGGCTACATATCTCCGTACACACGATGTAAAGTTCGGTATCCTTCCCATGCCCAAGAAGGATACAGTTCAGGAAAACTACATTTCTTACGGTACATCAAGAAGTGCGTTTAACGTATTTGTTCCCAAGTCAGTTAAGAATACACAGATGTGTGACGTAGTTCTTGAGGCAATGGCTGCACTCGGTTACAAGTACTTCAAGTCTACCTATTATGACAATATGCTCAAGAGCCGTTCCACATACGACTACGACTCCAAGGATATGGTTGATATCATCTTTGCTACAAAGAAGTATGATCTTATCAACGTTATCGACAAGGGGGCAAGTGTAAACGGTGACGGACAGATGGTTACTCTCTTCAACTCTATGATCGAAGAGTCCAGTGAAGGATTTGTATCCAGATTCTTTATCAACAGTAAGATGGTTAATTCTAATATTAAGCAGATCCTTGCCAATATCGCGTCTGACATTGATTAATCTACAGATGAATATGGGGTGCGTTTGCATTGTGCAGACGCACCTCGCTTTTTTGCAAGCATGAGGTATGCTCTGATGGTGGTAGATTATGTCAGAGGGGGCTATTGTCGGAAATAAGGATGTCAATGGCATTGTTGCACAAAATTAAACCTGTAGATATGTGCATAATGTGGAAAAACAATATCTTATGGGGGAGCCACTTGAAAATAATACGGTTTGTATGCTATAATTATGAAAAGTGGTATGAGTGGCAGATGTACATACAAGTACCGCAAAAATTTATTATAAGGAGAACATGGTTATGTTCAAAAAAATCATAGCATTGTTACTGGTCCTTCTTATGATCGTTCCTGCTATCGTAGCTTGTAACGACACAAAGAAACCCTCCGGTGACGACGAAGATGACGTAAACACAATTGGTGGCGACGAGTATGAGGAAGAAGATCCCAAAAACGCTGCTATCAACAAGTTGGTCGATGAGTATATCGAAGAGCTTTCATCTCAGCATAAGTTCAACGGTAAGACATTTGTTTGGATAGGCGGCGGCTCTCAGGCTCCCGATCCGGAGTCCGACGGTGAAACCGGTGACGTTGAAAAGGACGCATTCTATTTCAGACAGAGAGATATCGAAGAAAACTTCGGTATTACTTGGGAAAACTATATGCCCGAGTCCATGGAAGGTCAGAGTACACACCCTGTAGTAGATGCAGTAAAGCAGGACGTTCTTGCGGGTACTAACTCCTACGATGCTGCTTACGGTACCCCCGTCGCAGTTGCAGGTCCTCTCTTCCGTCAGGATACACTTGCTGACGTAAGCGAATATAACGGTGTTGATTTCGAGCGTGAATGGTGGCCCCAGTCACTTCTTGATACATATCACATCAACGGTGCTATTTACTTCCTTAACGGTCCTATCGTATCCTCTAACTATGTGGATACATCTTGTGTAATTTACAACAAGCAGGTTGCTGAAGACTACGGTATTGATGGTCTTTACGATATCGTTGAGTCAGGTGAATGGACATTTGATAAGATGTTTGAGATAGCAGGGGCTATTCCTGAAAACAACAGCGGCGCAGGTGCATACAGATACATGGATCCTGCAGGAATTGCTACTCTCTATGCTTGCGGTTACGAAATTACGAAGTATGATGCAGAGGGTAAGCCTTACATTGAGGAAGTTCTTCCCGTTGAGCTTTCCAACCTTTCCGACAAGTTCAGTGCTATCTTCAGTGATGACACTCAGACAGTAAACGTCAAGGGTGTACGCACCAATAACGGAGAAGAATTCACCGAAAAGTATGACGGCTATGAGGGATACCAGGATATGTTTGTGGACGGAAGAGGTCTCTTCATGTTCACAACTACCGGTGGGGCTGCTGAGCTTCGTAAGGAAGACGTTAAGTTTGGTATTCTTCCCATGCCTAAGAAGGACACTGCTCAGGAAGATTACATCTCTTACGTTGACCCTTGGGGTGCATTCAACGCATTCGTTCCCAAAACAACAAAGGATCCCACTGTTACAGGTGTAATCCTTGAAGCTATGGCTGCATACGGCTACAGATATATCAGACCTGCACTTTATGAGACTATCCTCAAGGGCAGATCCACAACTGACTATGAGTCTCAGGGAATGGTAGATATCGTATTCTCAACAAAGGTATATGATATCATTGACTTTATCGCTCCCGATGGTGATACAAACCAGAACAGTACCATTATCAAAGTGCATAAAGAAGCAATTCAGGAGACAAGCGGAAACCTTGCTTCTTCATACTTCCTCCAGGCTAAAATAGTTAACAACAATATCAAGTCGATCCTTGCTAATGTTGATGCTAACAGATAAGATTAGGTAACGAAACTTAATTTAAAGCTTAAATAGGGCTGTGAAAAAACAGCCCTCACACAAAAAGGAACTGCAAACCTACGAAGTAAGTTTGCAGTTCCTTTTTTGTAATATAATTAGGTTCTATAATAAAAGTTGGGGTATCTGGAGACAGATAGCAAAAAAAAATAGGC
>CAYYRY010000031.1:0-450 GCA_964474245.1 uncultured Ruminococcus sp.
ACCGCTCGTAAAGAGACCGAAGGTGATAAAGAAGAATATTCTCTTTGCACCCTTCTCCTTGAGCTGCTTTGCAACGTCGATAATGGAGTCACCGGATGCGATCATGTCGTCGATTACGATAGCATCCTTACCCTTGATATCGCGGCCGAGATACTCGTGAGCCTCAATGGGGTTCTTACCGTCAATGATGATGGAATAGTTGCGGCGCTTGTAGAACATACCGAGCTCAAGACCGAGGACGGATGCATAGTACATGGTTCTGGACATAGCACCTTCGTCGGGAGAAATGATAACGGTATCGTCATGATCAAGAGAAATGTCGGGAATATTACGCACCAGTGCCTTGAGCATCTGATATGTAGGACGGATGTTGTCAAAGCCTGTAAGAGGGATAGCGTTCTGTACTCTGGGTTCGTGTGCGTCAAACGGCATGATTGTGGAAACACCCAT
>CAYYRY010000031.1:460-3761 GCA_964474245.1 uncultured Ruminococcus sp.
CCATGTTTACAAGCTCCTGAAGAGCAAGTGCACAGTCAAGAGACTCTCTTGAGGTTCTCTTGTGCTGCCTTCCCTCGTAAAGCATAGGCATGATCACCGTGATACGGTTAGCCTTACCGCCGATAGCGGCGATGGTACGCTTCAGATCCTGGTAGTGATCGTCGGGACTCATGGGAACTTCTTGACCGAACATCTTGTACTTTACGCCGTGGTTGAAGCAGTCGGAGAAGATGTAAACATCCCGTCCGCGCATCGTGGTGTGGAGGAGACCCTTAGCCTCGCCCGATCCGAATCTGGGGCATTCTGCCTCGATCACAAAGGATCCGTCATCGTCGTGGTTTCTCCATTCCTTGAGGTAATAGTCAACCTGGTTTACAAACTGGGTGCAGCCTTTCATGCCGATTACACTGAGTTCGCCGTACATACTGTCTCTCATTTGGAATATCCTTCCTTATTTTAATTTTCTTTTATTTTTGGTTTTGTTTCTGTGATGTGTATAAGATCAAAGCTCAACGCCGCGGAGAACTCTTGCCTCTGCTTCGGGGCACCAGAGACCGCCGTTTGCCTTACAGATAGTATCGAGATCAGCGAAGAGATCACCAAGCTCTGTTCCCTTAAGCTCAACTGCCTTAGCTCCAAAATCCTCGATAACTGTCATGGGCATCTCGATATGTGTATAAACGAGCTTCTTGGCACCCTTGATCTTGGGAAGGTTAAGAGTCGTCTCTGCACATGAATCAAGACCGCCGACGTGAGTTATCATACCGGAGGGATCCAGCATCTTCTTTTCCATCATAGCGATGGATTCCTTCATGTCGTCTGTGTTACCGCCGCTGGTACCAACGATGTGAGTTGCACCGTAGTGAACGTTATAGAAGTTGAACATTGCTGAGAATTCGGGATTTGTGGGACCTGCGAAGAAGTTGAGGCATCCGTCACGTGCGAGAAGCGCGTCACCCTGCTCAACGACACTCTTGACGGGAGCATATACGAATACGTCATTATAGCCCTCACCGTCGGTCAGGCTCTTGAGATACTCAACGGGGTTCTCCACAGTAGCAGTATTAACGTACATGAGCTTAACACCCATATGCTCTGCCTCTTCAACGGTTACGATCTCGGCAGCTCTTGCAAGTCTTGCGTCATCGATATCTGTAACAACAAGGAGAGAGGGACGTCTGTCACAATGGATAGCATAATCAACCGCACCGAGACCCATGGGACCCGCACCTGCAAGGATAGCAGCCTTACCGCCCTCTGT
Organism: uncultured Ruminococcus sp.; assembly: GCA_964474245.1. Classification (GTDB taxonomy): domain Bacteria; phylum Bacillota; class Clostridia; order Oscillospirales; family CAG-272; genus RUG11130. Next base: position 1,722 of record CAYYRY010000031.1, read on the forward strand.
AATACCCATATCGTGAACGTATGAGCCGGGCTTGGTGTGGTAGTTAGCGTGGTATCCGCCAACGATACAGCTCATGGGCTCTGCAAGGCTACCGTAGAAATATGCGTCACCTGCATAGGGGAGGAGGCAACCACACTCCATAGCCTCGTTGGGGAGAATGATATATGTGGAAGCTCCGCCGCAGTTTGCGTAGGAGTAACCGGGTGCAGCAAGGGATCCCTTATAGTTGAATGCGGGCTGGATAACGAACTTGTCGCCAACCTTGAAATCTCCCTGCCACTTAGCACCGACCTCTACGATCTTACCGCAGAACTCATGCCCGATGATAATGGGATTGTTTTCTACGTCGTTCGGAACTCTCTTGTGATCACTTCCCTGTGAAGCAGCCTTATATGAGGACATACAAATGCTGTCGGACACAACACACGCAAGGATCTCGTCGTCCTTGATTGCGGGAAGCTCAAACTCTTCCAGTCTGAGATCCATCTTACCGTAAAGTCTTACAGCCTTGGTTTTCATTGTTTATTACCGTACCTTTCAGAATTTTGTATTTATATTTTTATTTTTTGAACTTATCAAATAACGCACGGAGCCTTTTCCTGTTGTCGCCCGCTTTTTCGTTAATGCGGACTTCAAGTGATACTATCCTTCCGTCTTCATCTGTCACTCCAAGGAAAGCATCACTCTCCTTAGCTCCATCGGGAAGCAGATCTGCCATGCATTCGAAGACACGTCCTTCCTCATCCGTCAGGACAGCCATGCGTCCCTCCTCGACCCTGTCGAGGATAAGCTTCAGCTTCATCTTCTCTTAAGCTCCGTAAAACCAATCTTGCGACGAACCTTGGACATGGTGCGATATGCGTTCCTTGACGCCTCCTCCGCACCGTTTGCCATGATATCCTCAAGATATGCCTTATCCGCCATAAGACGGTCAAACTCACTTCTCACAGGTGCAAGCGCATCAGCGCAGGCTTCACCGACAGCCAGCTTGAAGTCACCGTAGCCGCGGCCGGCAAATTCAGCTTCGATCTCAGCGTCACTCTTGCCTGTAAATGCGGAATAGATGGTCATGAGGTTGGATACGCCCTCCTTGTCGGGAGCACGGCGCACCTCACAGCCGGAGTCGGTAACAGCTCTCTTGAACTTTCTGATGATCGTATCCTTATTGTCGAGGATCCGCACAACGGCATTCTCGTTTTCGTCGGACTTGGACATCTTCTTTGAGGGCTCGGCGAGAGACATGATACGAGCAGTCGTCTGAGGAATATACGGCTCGGGAATAACGAATGTGTCACCGTAAATTGCATTAAAGCGTGCCGCTACGTCACGGGTCAGCTCGAGATGCTGCTTCTGGTCAGAACCGATTGGAACAAGCTCCGTCTGATAAAGCAGTATATCCGCAACCATGAGGGTAGGATAAGTAAAGAGACCTGCGTTGATATTGTCCGCATTCTTCTGGGACTTGTCCTTGAACTGGGTCATTCTTGAAAGCTCACCGAACATGGTATAGCAATCAAGTATCCATCCAAGCTCCGCGTGGGCGGATACGTGGCTCTGAACGAAGAGAGTATTCTTTTCGGGATCAAGTCCGCAAGCGATATAGAGCGCGAGAGTTTCGTATGTTCTGCGTCTCAGCTCAGCGGGATTCTGTCTGACCGTGATAGCGTGCTCATCCACTACACAGTAGTAGCATTTATATTCATCTGAAAATGCAGAGAAGTTCTTAATGGCACCGAGATAATTACCGAGCGTCAGCACACCTGAGGGCTGAACACCCGAAAAAACGACCTTTTTATCTTTAAACATATGCGGGTTTGCCTTTCGTACACAAATATATTATACATACACAAAAATTATACAATAAAAGCAGTACTTTTGTCAATGGAAAAGCCGACAAAACACACACAAATATAAAATATTAAATGTGCAGTTCGGCAAATTAATGAAAAATAGGCAAAAAAATCTGTCGTTTCGCCATAATTTCAGAATACTTTTAAAGACATTTGAAACACTATTCACTTTTTGGTGAAAATGTGTTAC
>CAYYRY010000031.1:3771-5746 GCA_964474245.1 uncultured Ruminococcus sp.
TTCAAAAGAGTTTATCAGAAATCGGATATCCGTACATCTCAGCATAAATATCCGATTCAAGCAAAACGATGCCTGAACGGAGGTAAATATGAGTAGTCTTAAGAAGCTGAAGAAAATATGTGAGGAATGCCGTTCCTGTCCCCTCGGTGCGACCCGCAAGAATCTCGTATTCGGAACGGGAAACGAAAATGCAGAGCTGATGTTCGTAGGAGAAGCTCCGGGAGAGCGAGAGGATGCAACGGGTATTCCCTTCGTCGGTGCCGCCGGTCAGCTCCTTGACCGATACCTTGCCGCCGTTGGGATCAAACGTGAAGACGTGTACATTGCAAACATTCTGAAATGCCGGCCTCCCAAGAACCGCGATCCCCTGCCCGAGGAGCAGGATGCCTGCATAGGGTATTTGAGGCAGCAGGTAAAGATCATAAAGCCGAAGATCATCGTTTGCCTAGGCAGGATATCCGCAATGAAACTGATATCACCGGATTACAGGATCACAAAGGAGCACGGAAATATCGTAAAGCGGGGAAGCTTTATGATGACCGCGATCTACCACCCCGCCGCCCTGCTCCGTGACCCCTCAAAAAAAGAAGCCATGTACCTCGATATGAAAAAGATAAAGGCTGTGCTTGACAAGTTCAAGTAAACATAAAAAATTACATACACCTCCGAAATCTTAGGTTCTTTCGGAGGTGTATATTATCCAGCCTAAAGCCTAAAAAATATGCTCGGAAAATCAGACTTATTTGTAAATCGGTCTAAGATAATATCCACAGAATACTCGATAAATCTTAGAGTATCATCATAATTGCAATATACACTTTTAAGTTCTTGACCAACGCCTAAAAAGAACGTATTGATAACCCATTTTCTGCTTTTGTCGGCTTCTTCTGCGATTATCATATCCTTGATCTCATATTCGACAACACCTTCAAGTATTTTCTTGATATCGTGCTTGAATGGGTATTTTTTTAATATTAGACGGTCTGTACGGTCAATGTCTCTCATTAGTCTGCGGAAAAACTCATAATCGGTGTCCTTCATACCTTCATATCCCATTAAATCAACATAACGTTTGCGCACATGAATATTAAATACTTCGTCAGTCACAAGATGAACTATATAACCGAGATATAAGTCAGCTTCTTCAGTCCCGGCAAAGTAATATTGTTCAATATACTTCCTGAGCCTTTTATGAAACAGACTAAGCTTTTCGGTATCCGTAAAATCGCTCCCGGATATTCCTTCGGTGAGATGAGTATGTTTCTTATACTCCCTAATATAGTTTTCTCTGGCATGTATCGCATCGGGTGCAATACTACCTGCATAAAACAGAGGAAGGTTAAGAAAAAAAGTTTCCCCAAGCCTTTCACATATTAGATCTGCGATTGCAAGATGAGTTATTGTTCCTGCCATAACATCTTCCTTTCACAGTTTCTATTAATACTGTCTGCCAAATAAACAACTCTTTCCTTGGTATCTTTTTGGGAAGTTATATAATCACGTTTTATTGCCGTTTTTATAAGTGTTCTGCCAGTGCCTGTTACATCGTCCCTTGTCAGTGCATCTTCAATCTTCAAAAAAACAGCACTGTCGTTTTCTATTCCGTCCGACGATGGTTCACCGCTGACATGATCTGCTGATAACACCATATACCAGTATTCAGGACTACACCTTATTGCTATCATCCCGTTGACAGATATTTCGATGCCGGTTTCCTCAAACACCTCACGTTTTGCACATTCCTTGGGTAATTCCTCTTTTTGAAGAAATCCACCGGGGTTCAAATATTTCCCCTTTGCACTGCCGTAAATATGTCTTACAAGAAGTACTCGATCGTTTTTTAATACTACCACGCCAACTGCTAAGCTATAATTATCCATTATTTTCTGTTCCATCCGTACGTTATTGTTTCACCTTTAAACTGGGTAAGCGAAACTTTTCCGTTATGAGCCTTAACATACTCGCAAATTTCCGC
>CAYYRY010000031.1:5756-12745 GCA_964474245.1 uncultured Ruminococcus sp.
CCCGTATCGTTATCGGTTTTATTCTTTGGTGCGATTTCCGCTGATTTGTTTACGTACCGTTCAGCCTCCTGATACGTCATACCGTGATTTATCAATCGTTTAATCGCTTTGTCAGTATCGTCATACCAGCTTTCTTTGTGAGCAATAAAGTTATTTATGCTTATTTCGTAGTCAGCTTGCCCGGGATATATAAACTGAACCCTGTCATTCATTCTTACATCAACATCCGAAAGACCCAATTCACTCATAACGTATGCGCTCCGCATAGCGGCGGCATAGTCTCGCTTTCCATTATCAAGTTCAGCTTTCCAATGCTTAATTGCACCGTCATGTTCACAGAGATAACCGTAGTCCAAACCGTCAATGTAAAGACCGCAACATTCAAGTTCACGGTTTGAATCGGCACAAACTATCAAGGCTCCGTTATTTGAGCACTCAATCATTTTTTTGATAAACGGTTTAGAATCCCCCAAATGCCTAAGCACAGATTTACATATAACGATGTCGAATTTCTCCCGTGGTGTATAGGTCAGAAAATCTTGTTTTATTATCTTCCCGCTTATTCCGCAATCCCTCAAAAGTGTTGTACCGGCTTTTACCATATGTTCTGAAAAATCCACTCCTGTATACTTACTTCCTTCTGGTAAACACGGCATCAGCAAGGCTGCAAAAAATCCAAATCCACAGCCACAATCAAGAACTTTCACGGGTCGATTGATATTCCAGACATCTCTCACGAGAAACTGCATATAATCTTTATTCCATGTACCGCTGCGTGTACGGATAAGATACTCGAGATGATTGTCCCAGAAATTCTCCGTATCGGTTTCCTCGGAAATATATTCTTCACTATCGATAGGCTTAAGCCCTAAAAGCTGATCTACTGAAACTCCAAAGAAATCGGCAAGGATGGGTAACACGGAAATATCAGGCGCAGTTATACCGTTTTCCCACTTACTGATCGTTTGAAACGATGTTCCTACAATATCGGCAAGTTCTTCCTGAGTAATATGCTTGGACTTTCTCAAATATGAAAGTTTGAGATTTACTGTTGATCTTCCCATATATTAGCCCTCCTATTAATTTCAATTACAGTATATCACAGACATACAATTAAATCCATATAGTGAACGGATAATATTTTCTCCGTTAAAGCGAATTTTCTCAAAGAGATACTAAGTAAAAAACATTGTATCGTATAACATAGTTCGTCCATACAAAAAGAGAAGCCATGTACCTCGATATGAAAAAGATAAAGGCTGTGCTTGACAGCATGAACTGACACTGCACCAATGCGAAAAGCGTTCTCCGCAGACATTCGGAGAACGCTTTTTATACTACTTTGTTATATCTTCACTTTTCAAATAAGATTTCTCAGCGCAGAGGTCTTGCAGGCATCGGCAATAACAAGTCTTTCTATAAAGGGAACCTTTTCGCCGCAGATAAGCTGGTAGGTCTCATGTCCCTTACCCGCAAACAGCACGATATCTCCCCTCTCGGCAATATCCACGGCGTAGCGTACTGCCTCAGCACGGTCAACAATCACCTTGTGCGGAACACTCTTATCAAGGTATGACAGTATCTCATCAGTAATATCCGACGGTTCTTCGTAATCAGGGTTGTCGCTGGTAATGATAACGTAGTCAGCAAGAGCAGAGGCGGCCTCCGCAAGCTCTCTTCTGCGTCCCTTCGTCCTTCCGCCTACGGAACCGAAAAGGCATATTAGTCTCGAAGGCTCATATTCACGCAGCACGTTAAGGGCTCCTGTCAGGCTCATTCCGTTGTGGGCATAGTCTACGATATAGGTTACCCCCGGCAGACCTTCCACCACCTCAAAACGCCCTTCAACAGGAGTAACAGCAAGTATCTCTGCAGAATCACGGACACTGATGCCGTAATACGCCGCCACCGCAATGGCAGCGATACCGTTGTATGCACTGAACAGTCCGGGCGTTCTCATCATAACACGGGTGTCAAGTCCGGAGTTGACACAGTTAAATGCAATTCCAAGGGATGTCTCGTCTCTGTATCTTTCGGTACCGTTGCCAAAGAAATCCGCATACTCATCATTCATTGAAAAGGTGACAATGGGACAGCTTATCCCCTCAGTCATAAACGCTGACGCTTCATCATCGGAATTCACTACCGCAAGCTTACAGCTATAATCCGTGAACAACTTTCGCTTGGCTGCTCTGTACTCCTCAAAGGATGAATGCTCTCCCTCTCCGATGTGATCCACACCGAGATTCGTAAATACGCAAACGTCAAAATCAATTCCCTGAACGCGGTTGTGCTCAAGTGCCTGACTCGATACCTCAATAACGGCATGAGTCACCCCCTGACGCACCATGGTCGCAAAGAAATGCTGCATTTCACGGCTCTCAGGTGTTGTATTTACTGTTTCTGTCCTGTTTCCGTTTATCAGAACACCGTTGGAGCCAACGTATCCGCAGGGAATTCCGCTTTTTTCAAGTATTGACTGAATGAGCAGTGCAGTCGTCGTCTTACCCTTGGTGCCGGTTATTCCGATAATATGCAGCTTTTTTGCAGGGTAACCGTAATATGTCGCGGAAATTGCAGCCAATGCACTTCTCGTGTCGGGAGTCGCAGCCTGAAAAGCATCAGGCGGCAAATCAAGAGGCCTTTCGCAAAGAAATGCTCTGCATCCCGCATCATATGCCATTTTTGCAAAATGATGCCCGTCAACCTTAGCTCCGACAAGGCAAACAAAAAGCTCACCCGGGTTGATCTTACGGGAATTGTACTCTATCCTGTCAACAGAGACCGCTGAAGCATCTCCGCACAAAACGGTATATTCTATGGATTCAAAAAGCTTTGATAATTTCATTAAGATCACCATTCAGCCTGTGGCTGTGTTAAATAATGCTAAATGTCTAAAAGCCGTGTAACACTCTTAATCAAAGTCCTCGGTAAAGCCTACGGTCTCATGGTCGAACAGCTTGATGGCACAGCTTGCAAGAACCTCAAGGGAATCAACGTACCTTGTGTCAGACGGGAATTGCCTCTTCAGAAGGGACAGCTCGGTACAACCGAGAACGGCACAGGTGCACCCATCTTCAAACAGCTTATCAGCCACGGCATACAGCTTTTCGGGAGGGGGCACCACACCTCTCTTTACGTCGCCGTAAATAATGTCCATTACGGTTGCCTGACCTTCAGCGTCGGGAACAGCCCATTCAAGTCCCGCGCGCTCAAACTCAGCCTGATACGCCCCGGAACGCACGGTTCCCTCCGTTGCGAGGATAGCCGCCTTTTTGTGTCCGTTTCCCGCAATATGGGAGACCGTCTCCGTAATGATACTCGGCACGGGGACGTTTACACTGCGGCGGACTTCTTCAATAAAATGATGCGCCGTATTACAGGGGATAACGATGGCGTCCGCACCGTACTGCTCGAGAAGCTTCGCATCCTCCACCATGAACGGAACGGGATCCCTGTCGCTTTTGCCGAGGATATACGCCGTTCTGTCGGGTGTGGTCGCACGGCTGGACAGGATGATATCAATGTGATCCTGATCGCAGGAAGCCTTGGTATGGTTCGTTATCAGCTCGTAGAAATACGCGCTTGAAAGAGGGCCGAGTCCGCCGAGAACACCTAATATTTTTCGATTTTCGCCTACCTGATGCATACTATTGCCTTTCTTTCAGACCTGATCATGCCTCACGGCAGATATTTTCGTTTTACTTTGCTTTGGGATAGTATATCTTATACTTCTTCTTCTGACGTCTGAGCTGCTCTGCAGCACAAATGAATCGCATGACGTTACCCTTGAAGTCCGCGGGATACCATACGGAGGATGCCTCCTCTCCCTTTTCGGCAAGCTCGCGGGCTGTCTTTACAAGCTCTCTGTCCTCCGTATACCTGTAAGCCACACTCTTCGGAACGTGGTGCCAGAAGAAACGTTTTTCCACCGTCTCGAAGGAATCTCCCTCGTCGTTATATACTTCGGTTGCAAGACGCGCAATGTTAAGTCCTGCGGAGGTAACGTAATAGTTGCTTCTTCCCTGTCTGAGGTTGATCTCAAACACTCTGAAGTCATCCACGGTGCCTGCTCTGAGCTTGATGTCAAAGTTGGAGAAACCCGTATATCCCATGTCTTCGAGCATAGCCTCAAGCTTTTCGGCAAGTGGGAACTCTGACACAGGCTCGGTTACTATCGCCGCATGGTTACCGAGTCCCTTGGGAGTGTGCTCCTCAAGCATGGTGTGACCGAGACACATAGCGCGAACCTTACCTCTTCTGTCGGAGAATGCGGTAAACACTCTCATCTGTGAGTCGCCTCCGTCTATCATCTCCTGAAGTATAATGCTGTTATCATAGCCGGATGCAAATATCTCGTCGATAATACGCTTTGACTCTGCGGGACTGTCTGAGGTATACACCTTATTCATACCGTCGAAGGGGTGCTTCCAGTACGTGACACTGCACGACGGCTTTATGATTATGGGGTACTTGAAGCCAAGCTTTGCAGCAGAAAGCTCTTCTTCGCTCATGGCTGTCTTTGTGACCACCGTGTCGGGGTACGGAATACCGTACTTGTCACATATCTCATAGAACTCAGCCTTCTTTGAAATAACGGGCTGAAGCGCCGCATCGGGATACGGAATTATGTACTCGGGAAGTCTGTCTCTGCATCTTGCGGCGAGAGTGGCATAATCGTCCGTGCATCCGAAGAGGACGAGCTTCTCCCCCTTGTGCTCTTCTGCAAACGTGCGGAGAGTCTTCAGCATAACATCCTCACTGTCGATATCCGCTATCTGTGTGAAATATATAATTTTTGAATACTTAGTGGCAGAAACCGCATATCTGCCGAAAGCATATGATTTTACTCCGTACTGCTCGTGGAAGGCTCTCGCCACGTTGTAGCAGTTGAGGTCAGCACCGAGAAGTACGGGAGTGATCTTCTCATTCATTTTGCTTTTCCTTTCTCGTCAGCGTATTATTCGCCAAAGAACTGACGGTGCCATGTGAGGAAAGTATACGCAGTCCAGATCTTACGTCCGTTGTTCATTTTTCCGTCTCTGTGGTCGTCAAGAAGAGCTGTAAGTCCGTTCACATCAAAATATTCGCCCGCCACGTCGGAGGTAAAGGCGTCTCTCACGATGCCGTAATACTTATCCTCACGAAGCCACTCTCTGATGGGAACGGGGAAACCCTTCTTGGGTCTCTTTACCCACTCCTCCGGAAGCGTCTTTGCAGATGCACTTCTGAGGACAGCCTTGGTCTGATCGCCGTTGATCTTATAATTAACGGGGATCCTTCCCGCCTCTTCCATAACTCTTCTGTCAAGGTAAGGTACGCGAAGCTCAAGGGAATGAGCCATGCTCATCTTATCAGCTTTGAGGAGGATATCCCCGGGAAGCCACAGGTTCATATCAAGATACTGCTTCTTTTCAACCTCGGAAAGCCCCTTTGCCCTATCGTATACAGGATCGGTGATGTCCCTGACGGAGGGACCCTGCTTATACTTGTCGGTAAGGATGGCAAGAGCGTCCTTCTCGGGATAAACAAGCGCCTGACCGATGAAATAATCCTCTGGCACACCGCTGCCCTTAATGATAAAGTCGTGACCCTTGAAGTAAGGCAGACCTGCCGCGATCTTAGCCGCCGCACGGCGGATACCGCCGGGAAGCTTCTTATACTTACGCATCATGGGAGTTTCGTCATACCACTCGTACCCCGCATATATCTCGTCGGCACCCTCGCCGGAAAGAACAACGGTAACGTGCTCAGCAGCAAGCTTCGCAAGGAAGTAAAGGGGTACGGATGAGGGATTGGACTGTGGCTCATCCATGTGATACTGAATGGTGGGGAAAGCCGCAAAGCATTCCTCTGCGGTAAGATGTCTGATAAAATTATTGATACCGAGGATATCGGAAAGCTCCTTAGCCTCGTTTGTCTCGTCAAAATTCTTGGACTTGAATCCAACGGAGAAGGTGTTCTCGGGCATCAGCGCCGCCGTGATATAGCTGGAATCGATACCTCCTGAAAGGAAAGAGCCTACCTTAACGTCGCTGATACGGTGCGCCGCAACAGATTCACGCACACGGGAGTCGATCATCTCCGCCCATGCATCGTAAGAGATAGTGTCCTTCTTGGTAAAATCAACGTCCCAATAGCGTCTCTTGGTCATGACTCCGTCACGGTATGTAAAGCAGTGAGCCGCGGGAAGCTTGAAGGTGTTTTTGAAGAAGGTCTCCTCCATAGCCGAATACTGGAACGTCAGATAAGGACGCAGGGCGCCTGGATTGACCTCAGGATTGAAATGGGGATGCTCGAGGAAACTCTTTATCTCAGAACCGAAAATAAGACTTCCCTCAGGGGTTTTGGTATAGTAAAAGGGCTTGATTCCAAAGGGATCGCGTGCACCGAACATGGTTTTCGACTTCATATCATAGATCACGAAAGCGAACATACCGCGAAGTTTCTCGGCGATCTTCTCGCCCCACTCCTCGTAGCCGTGAACGATGGTCTCCGTATCGCAACGGGTCTTGAAAACGTGGCCCTTGGCGATAAGCTCATCGCGTAGCTCCATGAAATTGTATATCTCGCCGTTGAAAACGATAACGACACTTCCGTCCTCGTTATACATAGGCTGAGCGCCGTCGGCAAGGTCAATAATGCTGAGTCGTCTGAATCCGAGAGTAACAGCGGGAATCTCACCCACTTCGGAGATGAAGTACCCTTCGGAATCGGGGCCGCGGTGAATAATGCGATCCGCCATCTTACGGGCAACTTCTTTTCTGTGTTCGATCTCTCCGACAAATCCGATAAAACCGCACATAATATTATTCCTTTATAAATTAAAGATTATTGATAAAACTCAGTACCGCACAAATATGCTATTGTACTCTTTATATTATACCACAACATACCGCATAAATAAATAGCAAACGTGTAAAAAAATCGGACAGATAAAAATAATTTCGAATTTTTCGGATTTTTTTAAAAAATGGTATTGACAAAAC
>CAYYRY010000032.1:0-7912 GCA_964474245.1 uncultured Ruminococcus sp.
CCTCAACATCTTATCGAGTTCACGTTTGGAGAGGTGCTGTGCATATGCTTCGTGATAACTTCTTCAGCGGTATCGGAGTCGGTGAGGCGGCATGGTATGAGCTTTACCCCGATTACTCCCTGTCAGGTATTGAGGCTGCACCTCATTCCCATAACCTCTTCATTCAGATCGCTCTGGAGCAGGGTATTTTCGGACTTGTTGTTTTCCTTGTAATACTGTTCATGCTTCTCAGAATCAGCTTTAAGCTCTTTTCAAAGATGGCACGTAATGATGATATTGCAGAAAACACAAAAATCAATACACGTCTGATGATATCCGGTCCCATTTGCGGACTTGCAGCGGTTCTTCTTCAGGGACTTACAGACTATTCCTGGTATAACTACAGAGTTTATCTTATGTTCTGGCTTGTACTGGCACTTATTCCCGCACTGGTGAAAAATGCCGAGAGGGAAGACATTGTGGATAAGACTGATATCATGGGTCGCCATGAATCATCGGAGCAGGCGAGCATAGACATCAAATTATCAGACAGCGATTATTTATCAAACAGCGATTATTAACCGTTTATGATAAAATACTTTTAATCAAGAAAGGATAGAGATTATGTCGGAAAAGAAGTTTAAATTTAATATAATTGATGCGGTGATCATTTTTGTATTGATTGCAGCCATAGCAGTACTTGCTTACGTTTTCGTATTCAGTGATGACAGTGAGGTTAAGGGTGACGTTCATACTGTTGAGTATGTTATCGAGGTATCATCCCTTAACGGTGAGCTTTTCCATAACGCAGTGGCCGAGGGTGACTTCGTTACTCTTGACGGAGACAGAGAGATAGAGCTTGGACAGGTAACCACAGCTCCTCTTGTAAGAACAAGCATTAAGACCGAGTTTGACAATGAGACAGGTAAGGAAGTATATACTGAGGCTCCCGGACTTATTGATATGACAATAACCTTCCGTGCAACCACTGTTGAGACCGAATGGGGATATTGCATTGACGATAAGGCGTACATCACGGTTAACAACTCCAACGAGTTTATTATCGGTGATCTTCGCTGTGTCGGTATCTGTACTGCAGTGACTGTTATAGACTGATAGTCTGCTCATAGCTCAAACCGGCACAGATATTCTGATTTGTATTACAGTGAAATATTTCGGTCATTGAATCTGACCGATACCGATCTCTGAATATTACAGATATCCCGGAACATCGGCATTGTACTTAAGAAAGGAAAAATCGTTATGGATTTTTTAGCTGACGGCCGCATAATGTTTGCAATTGCGGCATTGATCTGTTCAATACTTTTAGCTTATGCTTTCACCCCGATAGTAAGAGTTCTTGCGTTCAAAATCGGTGCGATTGACGTCCCCAAGGATAACAGACGTATGCATAAAAAGCCTATCCCCCGTATCGGCGGACTGGCGATATTCCTTGCGTTTTTGGTTACCTGCCTTTTCTTCTGTGATTTCAGCCGTGAGCTGTTCCTCATACTTGGCGGTGCACTCCTTATAGTGATCCTCGGAATTATCGATGACGTCAAAAGCATTAACGCATTTGTTAAGCTGATATTCCAGCTTGCCATTGCAGCGATTCCCGTAATAGGCGGTATCCGCATTCAGTATTTTCACATAGGTGACAATTACGTTTTCCTTGGCTTATGGGCTATTCCCGTGACCATTATATGGATGGTCGCACTTATGAATGCGATAAATCTTATCGACGGACTTGACGGCTTGTCCTGCGGAGTATCCACGATATCCTCAATTTCAATACTCGCAGTTATCATCATTCAGGGCGGAGAATTCTCCTCAGCACTCATAACTCTCGTGCTTATAGGTGCTTGTCTCGGATATCTTCCCTATAATAAGAATCCTGCCAGAATATTTATGGGCGACACGGGTTCGCTTTTCCTCGGATATACGCTGTCACTCATATCTATTGAGGGAATGTTCAAGATGCATACGGTAATATCCATGATAGTACCTCTCATAATATTTGCACTTCCTTTGGCAGATACGATCTTTGCAATTATCAGACGTCTTCTTGCAGGAAAAAGCCCCTTCTCAGCTGACAGGGGACATCTCCATCACAGATTTATCGACATGGGCTTTACGCAGAAGGAAACGGTAAAGATACTTTACGCGATCTGCGGTATTCTCGGACTTGTTGCTGTATTTATGTGCGACAAGATGTTCACTGAATATGCTATTCAGAGATCTATCGTAATTATAGTAATAGCTATTGCGCTGTTCGTAGTTTACGTACAGATCCTCAAAAATCCCGAGAGCAGAGCCAACACAGGTCTTATAGATGACACTAATATCCCTCAGCTTCAGAATCATAATGAAGATAAACCTGACAGTAATAAAACTCAGAATAAAGCTCAAAAGAATAAAAAATAAATGATAGAAAGGAATACTGAAATGGAAAATAATACATCAAAAAAGAAGCTTAATGCTGTTGATGTCGTAATTATACTGCTTTTAGCTCTTTGCCTTGTAGGAGTCGTGCTCCGCTTTGTGGTTGTTCAGACAACCCCCGATCCTGATACAGATCCCGATATCGAGTATCAGAAGTATTACGTATCATATATCTCCCGTGACCATAGATATTCCATCGCAAGCTATCTTGAAGAAGGAACAGAGTTCCGTTTCTTCGAGACTAACAATGAATTTGGCGTAACTACAGGAAACGTCAGCGTTTCCAATGCTGAAAAATGGTATTTCAATGACAAAGGTGAATACGTAAAGGTTCAGAACATGGCAGAGGATGAGAGAGCTGCTAAATTCGACCTCCGCGGTACCTTTATCGTTGAGGGTAAATATTCCGAAGAAGGCGTATTTATTATCAAGGATTCCGAAAAGGTCAATATAGCTCTCAATAAGCCCTTCCTTTTGAGAAGCCATGAAATGATCATCAGCGTACACGTTACCGATATAGTTCCCGTTGAATAAAAGCCAGAGACCCGAACCGTGTGAGTAAAGCACGGCTCGGGTCTTGTTTTGTCATGTGAAATCAACAAATTACCTCAGTACCGGGAGAAAAATATCGCTGATTTTTATATTGACAAAGATAGGCGAAAAATTTATAATATAGAAGATGTAAAAGAATTGCCGATGTTGTGCGGCTAACTCTTGATATAACATTCAGTCTTGAACGGGGACTCGGTGTTCGGACTCAGAACAGAACGGAGACGAATAGATGACAGATAAGAGAATTGTTACCCTGCAGGATATATCCTGCTTTGGAAAGTGCTCCATTACGGTGGCTCTTCCCGTTATATCGGCAATGGGTATAAGCTGTTCGGTTATTCCAACTGCAGTGTTATCGACTCATACCGGAGGATTCAAGAATTATACCTTCCGTGATCTCTCCGACGATATTCCTGCTATAGCAGATCATTGGTCAGCCCAAGGCTTGTCCTTTGACGGTATTTACACAGGATACCTCGGCAGTGAAAGACAGATCGACATTATTCGTGATTTTATATGCCGTTTCGGAAATGATGCTTTTATTTTCGTTGATCCTGCAATGGCGGATAACGGAAAGCTGTACAGCGGATTTGATATGGATTTTGTGCGTACCATGCGTTCTCTTTGCGGCGTGGCTGACGTTGCGGTTCCCAACATTACCGAAGCATCCATGATGTTGGATATCCCATATAAGGAAAAGGGTACCTATGATGAAGGATACGTGAAGGAGCTTCTCCGCGGTATATGTGAGTTCGGTGCCAAAACTGCGGTTATTACCGGTGTTTCCTATGACGGTCTCACACAGGGCTGTATGTCATACGACAGCCAAACGGGACTTTATGATTCCTACTTCAGAGAGCATCTTCCCGTTGAGTCTCACGGTACGGGAGACGTATTTGCAAGCTCATTTTTCGGTGCTCTTATGCTTGGCAGAACGCTGAAGGATTCCATGAAGATAGCCGTTGATTTTACCATAGGCTCCATCAAGGCAACCGAAGGGGATGCTACCCATTGGTTTGGTGTGAAGTTTGAACAGTGTATTCCCGGACTTATTGAAAGCATAAAATAAATATGGTAGAGCTGCAGATTTATTAAGATACGTCTTGTAAATGTGCGGCTTTTGTGTTATACTGTATTAGAAGATACCCCGAACTGCGAGTTTTTTCTCAGGTGAGGCGCATCAAGAATAGAATACAGATTTAAAACGCATAGAATAATGTTTGTGTTTTATAATTTGATCATTCAGACGCGCCGTTTGGTGCGTTTTTTGTTTTATAATTACAAAGCAAAATGGAGACAATTATGGAAAAAAGAGTAGCGATAATCGGAATAATAGTGGAAAAGGACGGCAGGGTAGATAAGCTGAATGATCTTCTCCATGAGTATGGCGAGTATATAATCGGACGCATGGGCATACCGTACCGAGAGAGAGAGATAAACGTGATCAGCGTGGCTATAGACGCTCCGCAGGACGTTATAAGTGCTCTCGGAGGTAAGATAGGCAGGCTTGAGGGCATTAGCAGTAAGACCCTTTACAGTGCAACGTGATGGGTGCTGTTAATACCGTTTCACGCCTCCGACGCTGTGAAGCAGTCAGCGACGGTGAGTTAAGGGTGCTCCTTGAGGGCGGATGCGACGACGGACTTTTTGCGGCTGCGAGGGAAGTGCGCGATGATGTATACGGTTCTTGCGTTTATGTTCGCGGTCTTATCGAGATATCGAGCTATTGTAAAAACGACTGCCACTATTGCGGCATCAGATGCAGTAACCGTTATGCCGAAAGGTACAGACTTTCTCCCGAGACCGTAATTGAAACGGCAGAAAACGGATACAGAATGGGATTCCGTACCTTTGTCCTTCAAGGCGGAGAGGATCCTTACTTTACTGATGACGTGATCTGTGCTGTTGTAGGCGAGATCAAGAATAGATGCAAAGGGGCGGCTATTACTCTGTCCCTGGGTGAGAGAAGCAGCAGTAGCTATGAAAAGCTGAAGCTCGCAGGGGCAGACAGATACCTGCTTCGCCACGAAACCGCAGACTCAGTGCATTACGGACGCTTGCATCCCGAAATAATGAGTTTTGACAACAGGATGAGATGTCTTAATGATTTGAAAGAGCTTGGCTATCAGGTTGGATGCGGATTTATGGTAGGTTCACCGTATCAGACTACTGCGAATATCATCAAGGATCTCAGATTCCTCGAGAGCTTTAAACCCCATATGGTCGGCATAGGACCGTTTATTCCTCATAAGGATACAACCTTCGCAGGAGAGTGTGCAGGAGATGTGACTCTCACTCTCAGGTGCCTTGCAATAATAAGGCTGCTTCTTCCACGTGTTCTCCTGCCTGCAACTACAGCTCTCGGAAGTCTTGAAGTTGGCGGAAGAGCGAAGGGCGTTTTGGCGGGAGCCAATGTAGTGATGCCAAACCTCTCACCTGTGGACGTGAGAAAAAAGTATTCCTTATATGACGGTAAGCTCTCAACCGGGGCTGAAAGTGCTGAGGGAATAGAGGCACTGAAAACGGAGCTTGCGAGTGTCGGTTGTCAGTTGTCCTTTGAAGTTGGACACAGCAAAATGTAAAATAGTAAATTAAATCGAAAGGCAGATACAGATATGTATAATCCCAAATCACTTAAAGCAGAAGAATTTATCTCCCATGAAGAGATACTTGATACTCTCAGATATGCTGAAGAGAACAAAGATAATATGCCCCTTATAAGAGAAATACTTGACAAGGCGGCAAAAAGAGGCGGACTTGATCACAGAGAAGCTTCCGTGCTTCTTGCCTGTGAGGATAACGCAGTTATTGAGGAGTTGTACGCACTTGCAAAGCAGATAAAAAAGGACTTCTACGGCAACCGTATTGTAATGTTTGCTCCGTTGTACCTCTCCAACTACTGCGTGAACGGATGCGTGTACTGCCCCTACCACCATCAGAACAAGCGTATCCCCCGTCGCAAGCTGACTCAGGAGGAGGTAAAGGCTGAGGTAATCGCCCTGCAGGATATGGGTCACAAGAGACTTGCCATAGAAGCGGGCGAGGACCCTGTAAACAATCCTCTTGAATATATCCTCGAATGCATCGACACAATATATTCCGTAAAGCACAAGAACGGCGCTATTCGCCGAGTAAACGTGAATATTGCTGCAACTACTGTGGAAAACTACCGCAGACTCAAGGAGGCAGGTATCGGCACGTACATCCTTTTCCAGGAGACCTATCACAAGGAAAGCTATGAAAAGCTCCATCCCACGGGACCCAAGCATAATTACGCGTACCATACTGAGGCAATGGACCGCGCAATGGAGGGCGGAATAGACGACGTAGGTCTCGGAGTTCTCTTCGGACTTGAGCTATACAAGTACGAGCTGTGCGGACTTCTCATGCACGCGGAGCATCTTGAAGCGGTTCACGGCGTAGGTCCTCACACCATCAGTATGCCAAGGATCAAGAGAGCTGACGACATCGACCCCGATAAGTTCGACAACGGAATCGACGATGATATTTTCGCAAAGCTTTGCGCTATCATCAGAGTTGCAGTACCCTATACGGGTATGATCATCTCCACCCGTGAAAGTCAGGCAGTCAGAGCAAGACTTCTCGAACTTGGCGTGTCGCAGATCAGCGGTGCTTCCCGTACCTCCGTCGGAGGCTACACCGAGGAGGAGCGCCCCACGGACACTGAGCAGTTTGACGTTTCAGACCAGCGTACCCTTGATGAGGTCGTTCATTGGCTCATGGAAAGCGGATTTATCCCGTCCTTCTGCACAGCTTGTTACAGAGAGGGACGAACGGGAGACCGCTTTATGACCCTTCTCAAAGCGGGTAAGATACATGACTGCTGCCAGCCCAATGCTCTTATTACGCTGAAAGAATTTGCCGTGGACTACGGCAGCGAGGCGACATGTCGTCTTGCTGACGAGCTCATAGCCGCTGAGCTTCAGAATGTGCCTACCGAGAAGATACGCGATATATGTGCCCGTCACATCAAGGACATTGAAGAAGGCAAGCGTGATTTCCGTTTCTGATTACTACGTTACATAAGCTACTAAGGTGAAAAATCAGTAAGTAATTTAATTTGTGCAGCCGATGGCTGAATGGAGATTTTTATGGCAAACTTAAACTCTTCCCCCTCGGCAGAGAGGATACACATTGGTTTTTTTGGCAGACGTAATGCAGGAAAATCGTCTCTTGTGAATTCTGTAACGGAGCAGGAAATATCCATTGTGTCGGACGTGGCGGGTACGACTACGGACCCCGTGACGAAGGCAATGGAGCTTCTGCCTCTCGGTCCCGTACTTATCATTGACACTCCCGGCATCGACGATACCGGTGAGCTTGGCTCCCTCAGAGTTAAGCGCACCTTGCGAATGTTGAATAAATGTGACATAGCGGTACTGGTAGTTGATGCTTCCGTTGGTATGACGGAGGCTGATATTGAGACGTCAAAGATTATAAAAAAGAAAAATATCCCACTTATTACGGTGTATAACAAGAGCGATAAGATTGATGATAGGACTGGAGAAGCCGACATTTACGTCAGTTCTGTGACAGGTGAAAACATCAATGAACTGAAGGAGCTGATTGCCGCAAAAGTAAAGCGGAACGGCGAAGCACGTCGCATTATCGGTGATAAGATTGTCTCGGGAGACACGGTCATCCTTGTTACTCCCATTGATACTTCGGCTCCGAAGGGAAGACTTATACTTCCTCAGGTGCAGACAATAAGAGACCTGCTTGACAGTCATGCTGTTGTTATGACAGTTCAGCCTGATGAGCTGAGATATGCTATCGATAATCTGAAGCACCCTCCGTCTCTTGTTATCACCGACAGTCAGGTGTTCGGTAAGGTGAAATCCATCGTACCCGAAGATATTCCGCTGACGTCATTTTCCATACTCATGGCGGCATACAAGGGAATACTCGGCGGCGCAGT
>CAYYRY010000032.1:7922-8974 GCA_964474245.1 uncultured Ruminococcus sp.
GCTTGCAATGGAAGGACTTCGTGAAGGCTCACGGGTTCTGATTTCAGAGGGGTGTACCCATCACAGACAGTGCGAGGATATCGGTACGGTCAAGCTTCCTGCCATGCTGAAACGTCATACGGGCATAAAGGAACTTGATATTGAGTTCACCTCAGGCGGAGAATACCCATCAGAGCTTGATGTGTATGATCTGATAATCCATTGCGGCGGATGTATGCTTAATGAAAAAGAGATGCTTTACAGAGCCAAATGCGCCTCAGATGCAGGAGTACCCTTGACGAACTACGGTACAGCAATGGCATATATGAACGGTATACTGAAAAGAAGCCTTTCGCCTTTTTCCGAGCTTTATGAAAAGCTTTGATTCTAAGGTAATACCGGAGTATTAAAACAATCCCCCGAGAACTAATATGACCGAAGCGGCGGCAGTTAACTCTGCTGCCGCTTTTTCATCTTCTGCCAGCTAATGAATCCGTAGATATCATTCACGAGGAAGGCGACGAAGCAGACGGTCACGGATATGGCGGAGGTATCGCTTACGGAGGCAAGTATCCACAGCACGATGAGCACCACGTCGTTAGCCGCATACGCCAGTGCGAAGGCGGGTATCCTGCGGAAGGTGAGGTAAGCGGCGATGAAGCTGGTGGTGACGGAGACGGTGCTCGGAATAAGGCTTGCCGTACCCATGGCTGACAGAATGAAGTAGAACAAAACGGTGACCGCGACTGATAGGACGAGCATAAAAGCGTATTCCTTGCCGCTTACGTGCCCGATGGCGACCTCGCTTTTATTTCCCTTGTAAGGGTTCTTCAGCCAAGCCACAAGGGCGATCACCGCCATGGGTGCCGTCTCAAAAAAAGCATCCGCAAACGTATCTTCAAAGACCTAACGATACGTCTGCGAATGCTTAATTGCATTTTTACTACCCGGTGCAGTTTGTATTAAGTTCTTTAATATTATACAGCAAGCCTGTCACAAAGTCAAGCGCTTACTTAAGGAATACCTCAATGACGGGAATAAGTGAATTGGGCTTTACAACGGGGAGCATGAAC
>CAYYRY010000032.1:8984-12530 GCA_964474245.1 uncultured Ruminococcus sp.
CAAGCTGAACGGACTCCATAAACTTAACTTCACTTGCGTCGTGGAGGAACTGAGCATATTCTATCTTTCCTGCAAGACAGTCCATCTGTAAAGTCTGGAAGGGGTACTCCAGAATATGTACGTATAGACGCTTTCCGTCCTCGCTCTGAGTAAGGCGGCATCCGTTGGGAGGGGTAAACTCAGGATCAGCCATGGTACAGCCGTAAATGGAACGGGAATTGAAACGCATCCAATTGGCATAAGCCTCAAGTGCCGCGTCGGCTCTGTGGTCGAAGGTACCTCTGCCCGTGGGACCCACGTTCATGAGCAGGTTTCCGCCGAGGGAGACAGTCTTGACGAGCATTGCCACAAGCTGCTCGGGGGACTTCCAGGTGAGCTCATCGCGGTGATAGCCCCAGCTGCCGGAGAAGGTCTGACAAGCCTCCCAAGTTACAAGCTCTCCCGTGTCGGGATGGCGCTGCCATTCGTTTACCTGAAGCTGCTCGGGAGTCCACAGATCCTGCTCCATATCGGCGCGGTTGTCAATGATGATGCCCGGCTGAAGCTCGCGGGCGAGGGCAATGAGCTTTTCGCTTTCCCAGTCGTTTTTGCCCTTGCCGAGCATCCAGGGTTTGTCGGGAGGTGTAGCTCCTTCGGGATATGAGAAATCAAACCACAGAATGTCTATCTTACCGTAGTTTGTAAGTATCTCGCGTACCTGATCTCGCATGTAAGCGGCGTAGCGCTTCATGTCTCGGGGACGGCTCAGCTCCTCAGCATCTGGTCTGTCGCGGAGGGGATGGTGACAGTCGATGGTGAAATCGGGGTGATGCCAGTCGAGAAGGGAATAGTAGAAGCCTATCCTTATACCCTCTGCGCGGAATGCATCGACGAATTCTCTCACAAGGTCACGACCAAAGGGGGTGTTGGTGATCTTATAATCTGTATATTTTGTGTCAAACAGGCAGAAGCCCTCATGATGCTTAGTGGTGAGGATGGCGTATTTCATACCCGCCGCCTTAGCCTTTCTCGCCCATTCCTTTGCATCGAAAAGATCGGGGTTGAAGTGGTCGAAATACTTTTTATATTCCTCCACGGGGATCATCTCAAAATTCATTATCCATTCGTGGCGAGCCGCGAGGGCATAGAGCCCGAAGTGAATGAACATCCCGAAGCGGTCGTGAACGAACCAGTCCGTATTACCCGGTGTGGGTCTTCTTTTATAGCTTGACATAATTCCTCCGTTTTCGGGAAGCGTGTGCCTTCCCGATGTTTATTTTACCGATACAATTATATCACACTTTCATACTCTCGTAAAGCACAAATACAAAAACAAACAAAATAAAACAGTGCCCGCCAAATGACGGGCACAACTGACTTACGTCTCAAGGGGATAGTAGTATGACATGGTGAACTGAGGATCGCCTGGACTTTTGATTACGTCAATATTGTATTCAGTGATCAGATCCGATTCAAGGCTCTCGGCTGTATGGTTATATGTGATCCGAAGCGTATATTTTCCGTCTTTTTTACAATGAAAACACCTGACAGCTCCGAAGACTTAAGACTGTCGAATATGTCCGCCGCCTGCTTTTCGGCAAATGCTTTTACATCAGCAAGAGTGATACCGTTAAGCAGAGCTGCATCGAAATCTTCAAGCTCAGATCCCATGGGTGTGGTACAGCTCATGACGATTCCGTCTGAACCTATAACTGTTTTACATACTTCGCCTGTGGCGAAACCGTCTTTACCGTATTTCTTTGCGAAGGTTATGAAGTATCTGTCGTAAAGCTCCTGATAGTATAGATTAGTCATAGTATATTTCTCAATATCGCTACCAAACATTGATACCGCATAGTCCTTGGCGATCTTACAAATTTCATCCTCGGTCAATTCAACAGACACGGATCCCTCTGTACCGGTATTGGGTGAGGTTATCATACCTAAATAGGTACCGTCCTTTTCAAAGATATATTCCTTACCGTCATCGTCAACGTATACATCGACTTCTTTGCTGTCACCCTGATCCTTTGAACGGGTATATTTTACATTTACAGCTTCACCGTCCTCTAATGTGACGGTTCTTTTGGCTTCGGCAGAAGTATCCTTTTTCGCGTTTGAAAAGTCGGGAGCAGGGGATTCGTTTAACTGATCCTGAGCGTTATTGCTGTCGGCAGACTCGTAAAGCGCTGCAAATACTGTGCCGCCTATTAAAAGAGTCAGAAGCACAGCGATGACAATGGTTATCAGCATAGTTACTTTCTTCATGATATGTTCCTCCCTTATAGTATAATATTTCCATATATATTATACAACACTATGATATGATTGTCAATATAACTAATATGAACATAGCTTGCAAAAAAACTTTTTGTTAATTTATACAATAAATTCATGATACTTCTTAGCTCAAAACATTTCTGATTGTATTATATGCATAACAAAAAATAACACCTGTCATAGACAGGTGTTAGGAAAATTACATATTGTTGAGCTTGAGAGTGAACTGGCTCTTGTGACGAGCAGCCTTGTTGGTGTGGATAACACCACGAGCAGCAGCCTGGTCGATCTTCTTAACAGCGAGCTTGTAAGCCTCTGTTGCAGCAGCCTTATCACCGGACTCTACAGCAGCATCATACTTCTTGATGATGGTGCGGAGCTGAGACTTGAACATCTTGTTCTGGAGAGTTTTTGTTTCGATAACCTTTACGCGCTTCTTAGCAGACTTAATATTCGGCATTTTTTGTAATCCCTTTCGTAATATGTTAGATGTTTCACGGCTCTGAGGCACGACCACAGCAAGCCATTCTATATGTCGGTCCCCCGACTTGTCGGACTTCCGACAGGGTAAGAGTACGTATCTGAGAGGGTACACATACTCGTATTCACATACGACAAATATTATATCACAAGTGATATTCTTTTGCAATAGTTTTTTGAAAAAATATCAAAAAATATTAGAAAATCGGAGATGTTTTCGACTTGAAATTACTTCTCAGAGTTGTAATAGGCTTCGATTGCAGAGATTGCCCTCAAAAATCCGTTTTTGTTCATACAGAATTCGCTGTCGCCTTCCTCAAGCTTTTCCATGATCTCCGCGACGAGCATCCACAGTACCTCTGACATCTCTGACGGCTGAAGACGCACGTCAGCGATGTCTACGGGAGAATTCAACAGGTATACTTTATTGATCTCATTATCAATGAAGCGCTTTCCTCTGAATGAGCTTTCTTCACGGAAGGTCTGTGTAAAAAGCTCGATAAGTGACTCAGAGGCTACTGTTAATCCAAGCTCTTCACCAAGCTCTTTTTTTGCAGTTTCTATGAAGTTATAACCGTGTTCAATATGTCCTGCCGAAGATATATCGAGACATCCGGGGAAGCTGTCTTTCGCAAGGCTGCGCCTCTGAAGGAGCATCATCAGGCGCCCGTTTTCATGCTTGCAGATGTAGATATGGCTTGCTCCGTGAAGTATCCCTTCTCTGTGTGCATAGCTTCTGGATACACCGTATCCTGCAGGCTCACCGTGTGTGCTCGGCACGCGTTACAACTTGGCGGTGAAAGTCCG
>CAYYRY010000033.1:0-12447 GCA_964474245.1 uncultured Ruminococcus sp.
GTCTGTCTGAATACAACTATACCATTATAATATATAATTATACCATATTTTCTTCCTTAAAACAACCGTGAAATAAGCTGAAAATCATTTTTTTACCGTCTCTTCAAAAACTTTTCATCCCTGAGCCTTAATTATTTCCCGTTACATTCCGCTTTGATGAATCTATCGAAGGGATAAGTCTGCAGAAAAAGACAAAATACCGCAAAAAACTAAAAAATCCGTTGATTTTCGTCAGAATCTCTTCACTTTTTCCATTAAATGATTTATAATAAAATCATAAAACAGCCAGATTCGGCAGAACGGAGTTTTTATGAAAACGAAGCATCTCTTTATAATCAATCCAACGGCGGGAAAATCAAATTCCTTTGAGACATTGAGTCGGTCGATCGGTGACGCAGTACGCGGATTTGACCCGGAAACGGAACCCGTGGAGATCATGGCAACGGGAGCTAAAGGAGATGCAGGTGAATTCACCCGTCAGGCTTCAGCGGACTTCGACGGTGCAGTAAGAGTATACGCCTGCGGCGGAGACGGCACTCTCAACGAGGTGATAAGCGCCGCTGTGGGACTTGACAACGTAGAGGTTTGTCCCGTCCCCGTGGGAAGCGGAAATGACTTCGTGCGAAGCTTTGAGAACGTCCCCAAGGACAAATTCCTCGATATTCCCTCTTGCATCAGGGGCAAGAGCATTCCATGTGACGTAATGCGTGTGGGTGACATTTACAGTGTAAACATCATTTCCGTAGGTCTTGACGCAGTAACGGGAATGAGACAGAAAAAATACAAGCGTATCCCCGGTATATCCGGTGAGGCAGCATACAAGGTCGCACTCGGACTTTCCTTCATGACTGCCATGAAGAACAAGATCAGCTTTGAGATCGACGGAAAGCCATTCGATGCGGGAAGTGATTACATAACCATCGGCGTAGCCGGCAACGGACGCTGGTACGGCGGCGGCTTCAAGGCAACCCCCTACGCCGACATCGGTGACGGTCTCATCGACTTCATCACCGTACGCACCATATCCCGATTTGAATTTCTCAAATACGTGGGCATATACAAAAAAGGCGAGCACATTGAGAAGATGCCCTTCGTCAAGTACGTAAGATGCAAAAAGATCAAAATGCTCGCAGACAAGCCTCTTATTCTCCAGTTTGACGGAGAGGTTCATCATATCAAGGATCCCGAGATAGAGATAATCCCCGCGGCAACACGTATCATCATTCCCGAATGACTGACACATAATATATAACAAAAAGTATCGCACCCCACGGGCGATACTTTTTTGTCACTTATTCACTTCTTCAAAAACGAAGCTGACGTTTTCAGCCTTAACGTCCGGATACTGTTTCAGAATCAGGCTGAAAAGCCCATCGCTGTCAAGCTCCCCGGCATAACCGGCAAAAACTTTTTCCTCCGTTCCTTCCTCAGGGTCCCTGATGACGGCATATACAGCAACTACGGACTCGTCAGAGGCACCGACATATTCGAGCCTGTCACACAAAGTGTCGTCCGAACTGTTTCCCATCTGCATATCAGCAATGTCAATTATAATGCCGTTTTTTTCATCCTCCGTTTCAGGGGCACTGTCCTTGTCAAAATCCGGCAACTTTAATCCGGTGTTCATACCGCACACACTGCACGTCATCGGACGCTCCGTCGTAGGGGCTGTAAACTTGTGACCCTTCGGCGCACCGTCCGTCGCTCCGCATACGGAGCATACCTTCGGTGAGGTACAGCTTGCCTCAACGTAGCTGTGTTCCAAAGCAGACGAAGTCTCGCTGTAGCTGTCCGAGCATATACTGCAGGAATACACCTTCACGCCGTCCCCGGCACAAGTGGGAGCACTCTCGCTTATAAGTATGTATTTACAGCTTCCCTTAACGTCTGAGGTGTAATAAATCACGTCTCCGCAGTGTGAACACACGTATTCATACTTCACTTTTTCAGTGCACCCGTTGTCGACGGTCGCAGAATAAACGTATGGATGTGCCTCCGTGAAAAGCTCCTCTTCCCACGGAGCACTCTCGACGGGAGGTAATACTTCCTCAGGCTCGGTCTCATAGGTAACCTCCGTCTCTGATGCATCTTCCTTTTCTGCAGAGTCAGACCCATTCGTCTCCCCACCGTCTATCACCGTCTCATACGTCGCAGGCTCTGTCTCATCTGTCACATCAAACGAAGTGTCGGTTTCTTCGGGAATCGCACCTTCATCATCAGGACCTGTATCACGGACACTGCTTGTGTCGTCCGTGAATTCAGCTTTATTATCAGAGGGCGTAACATCATCTGACATCACCTCCGATGCCGCAACGGTAAAAGACACAAGACTGCCAGCCGCTATAAGTAATGCCAGGAACACCACCGCCACGGCACTTCCACGGTATTTCACCCTGCCATCCGCAATATTATCTATCCTGCGCCTCAGAAAACCGAATCCCGGAGTGAACGACGTAGTCATGGAAGACGCACGAAGTGCCGTACTGTTCCTTATAACGTTCAGCATGGTCTCACCGTATGCTATGCGATCGTCTTCTCCAAGCCCTCTCAGCACCTCATCGTCGCAGGACATCTCAAGCTCAAACCTGAGTGCCGATGATGCCACGTGTACAAGCGGATTAAACCAATGCACAGCCTGTCCGATACAGCATATCAGCTTCACCCAGACGTCACGCCTCCTGCAATGCACAAGCTCATGCTTCAGCACGTTAAGCGTTTCCGTTTCACCGATAACGGTATCGGGAATCAGTACAGTCCTTCTGAAATACCCGAAATACATGGGACTCATCCCATTTGTACACACCATAAGTCTCGGTGGAGCCTTCACGTTCACTTCACTGCACGCACGACTGTATAACTCACTCAGCCTGTCATCCGGCATAGAAAGCCCGCCGCCTCGCTTCAGCTTTAAAAGGAAAACAAAGTAAGACCCCATATGTACGGAAAGGAAAGTCATCGCACCAAGGAGCCATGCTGTTCCCACAGCAGACAGAATTGCAGCAGGCTTAATGTCGATATTCTTATCTTCTTCTCCTCCCGGCATCACAGACGGTACAGAAGACGGCAATACACCTTCATCGGGATCAGACACAACGGGCACGCCCGGTATCAAAGAGGTTCCGCCTTCAACCGAAATGTCATCCCCGGATGCAGTTTCTCCATCGCCTGCGTCTGCACTTACGGTAATGCTCTCGGGGATAACGTAATTTAACACAGGGGATGCCCCCACCCCAAAGGGTATCACCAGACGAATTATGAGGAATGTCCACACCAGGCACCTGCACCGTGCGGAAAAACGGCTTCCGCAAAGCTTAAAGAACAGTAAGACCGTAAGCGCCACCATGCAGAAAACGATACTCAGTTGCAACGCCCATAAAAATTGTTCTGCCAAAATAGTCATTTTTTCTTCTTCTCAAGCTCTGCACGCTTCTTTTCAAGAATGTCGGAAAGCTCGTCAAGCTCTTCTTCCGTTATCTCATCGGTATCTATCATGGATGCGACCAACGTCTTGAAGCTTCCGCCAATCCGTCTCAGAAGCGAACCCGACTCAGCGGCAAAATACTCTCCCTCATCCACAGCATAATAGTATGTGTGAACGTAAGAAGATTTGTCCGCACAAACAAACCCTTTGTCCTCAAGCCTTTTAAGGAGCACGTGTGCAGTCTGCGTTTTCCATGAACGAGTCTCTGAAAGACGCTTCACTATCTCAGACGCCTTAAGACCACAGCCAGCCTGCCACAGCACACGCATGATGTCAAGCTCCGCATCCGCAAGCCTGTCAAGCTTCTTCTCACAGCTTTTCTTCATAATCAGTATCCTCTCTTAATTACATACCGTCCCGAACAAAATAACAACGACCTACGTCATGAAATTCAAAGACAGATTGTTTACACACATGATTATACATCAAACAAACCTCCTTGTCAATTAAAAAAATGTATTTGTTTGGAAATTAATCGGTATCATACAAAATCATTATGCACAACTATCAAAATGTGTTAAAATGAGAGTTTCATGAAAAATTTTATATTTATCAAAGTTGACAATTCATACCCTCTATGGTATACTGATAGTAGAATTTCGTATTTTGGATATTTTAAAATTGGAAGGTTTTTTATGAAACGTCAAACTAAATTCGTTTTGATCCTCATTATGTGTATTGCAATGATCCAGCCTGCGATCGCAATAACTCCCATGGCAGAAGATGTCGGAATCGGTTCATATTATTCCGTAAAAATCCCCACCGGAGTTTCCCACATCTCGCTGCCCGTTATTTCCGCAAGCTGTAAGGGCGAGGCTAATTTCGCGGCTGAACCTGTGTATTACGAGTCCATCGACGACTTTGTCAACGAGCTTCGCAGTAAAGTCGTTGCCCGTGAAGGAACTATCGTGCTTGGATACAAGTGTAATGCCGGCTTAGATGAAAGCTTCTACGATGAAATCTCAGATAAACTTTTCGCTCATACCGGAAATCCCAAGGAGGGTGACTATCTTTGGTTCACATTTGAAGAATACGACGTTTCTTCAAGCGGTTATATATCAAACGGCTCTTACTACTATACATTTGTCTACACAGTAACTTACTACAGCAATGCAGAGCAGGAAGCTGAGGTCGACAGACGTGTAGCCGAGATCGTTTCCGATATCAAGGCAAAAAGCAAAACCGAATATGAGACATTTAAAGCAATTTACGACTTTATCTGCCAGAACGTAGAGTACGATTACACCAATCTTATCAACCCCGCCCACAAGCTCAAGTACTCCGCTTATGCGGCACTTGTTAACAAGACCGCCGTATGTCAGGGATATGCAAATCTCTTCTACAGACTTGCTCTTGAATGCGGTCTTGACTCCCGTATCGTTTCCGGTTATTCCAACCTCACAGCTCATGCATGGAATATCGTAAAGATCGACGGTAAGTACTACAATATCGATGCTACCTGGGATTCCTCTCGTAAACAGTTAGGTATCAGCTACTCTTACTACCTCCTCGGAACTGACAATTTTGATAATCATATCTCTCACGATAAGTACCTCACCAATGAATTTACAACAGCTTACCCCATCTCAAAGGATGATTATAAGGTTCCCACAGCAAATCACGTACTTTCTAATTCCTGGTTTATTGATGAATACGCAACTCCCGAGCATTCCGGAAGCAAGTCACACCACTGCACAATCTGCGGCGAACACTTTGATATAACAAAGGTTGAATACGTTCATGCTTCTGATATTTATAAAAACTACGTTACTAAGAAGTGGTCATCCGACGGTATTGACTTCGTAAGTTCAAACGGATTCATGGGTGACACAGGTAACGGTGATTTCAATCAGACAGGTAAGATGACACGTTCCATGTTTGTTACCGTTCTTTACAGAATGGCAGGTTCACCCGAACCCAAAGGAACAACAGCTTTCACAGACCTCAACCCCAAGCAGAAGTGGTATCACAAGGCTGTTGCATGGGCTTATGAAAACGGTATCGTAACGGGAACAAGCGCAACAACATTTGCTCCCGACGGTGAAGTGACACGAGAGCAGATCGCAACATTCCTCTACAGATACGTTGTAGAATATCTCGGCACTGATGTTTCCGATATCCATAACGATATCAACGTATTCCCCGATTCTGCATCTGTAGGTAAATATGCCAGAGAAGCACTTTCATGGGCAAATGCATACGGACTCATCAAGGGACAGTCTTCTGGCAATACCTCCATCCTCGCGCCCAAGAACGATGCAACACGCGAAGAGGTAGCCGTTGTTATTACAAGATTCTGCCTCCACGATTAATCCCGGCTCATAAAACAAAATAAACTGATATTAAATCAAATCGATCCCGTTTCAGATTGAAACGGGATCGATTTGATTTAGCACTTTTTAATTACTTACGAAATCCTTTAAAATACTTTACCTTTCTGCCACGCTTTCAGCATTGAAACCGTCCGTCATGATAACGTCGATAATCTTAACATTAACTGCTTCAATACCGTGTATGACATCGGCATCAAAACCAGGCTTGACTCCAATTATCACACTTGCCGCCCCAAGCCCCTCCATCTCTGACACCAGACTTGAAATATCCGGAGCATCTGAAGAATATACGCCGCACATATACATATCACAATCAAGCATAATCACAACATACGGGGAATCGCAAGCGGTGCATTTGCGCCACAGCAGATAATTTGAAGCTGACTCAAATGAGCAAAGCGGCTCTGACTTGAATTCCCTCTCTGTACTGCGGCAGAAATCGGCATACGAATCAATTATATACTGAGCAGTTTTGCCGCCAACACCCTCAACCTTAACCAGCTCACTGTACGGCGCAGTAAACACTCCGTACAGCGAACCGAATCTGTTGATCAGCAAATGTGCAGTGTTATTGGTATTCCTGCGCGGGATCACGTCAAAGAGAAACAGCTCCAGCATTTCATGGACCTCAAGTCCCACAGCTCCTTCCCTTTCATAACGCTCTCTCAGCCTCTGCCTGTGATTATCGTGTAGTTTTCTTTGACTCATAAGATCAATCCACAGCCTTTCCTGCCGCACGCAGATACATCTTTGCCCAAGCGGGAGAATTTGCCGCCTCCAGATTGTTTACGAACAGAATATCGGAAAGCTCGTAATCCGCAAAGATCTCCTTCACATTCATGGTTGTATATCTGGTATCAACTATCATAATGTTTCCATAGTTTTCAACAAGGAACGGCACCAGTGCGTTGCCGTAAGAGTCCTTGAGAACGAGAATGTTTCTGTCCTGAGGATTCTCCGGAACGTTTATTACAGTGTACGGGTTGTCCCCGTAAAGGAATGCTGAATAAGCCTTTCCGCTATCCATTATCGCCTTGTTGTATACTTCAACAGCACCGGATCGTGTGGTCACCGTCATGGTAAGCTCTTTTCTGCTGAAGAACGCCTCGACCGTATCCTTGAATTCAAGCACTCTGTCGTCCTTGGTATACTCATACATTGACCCACTGTAGGAATCCGTCAAAACCTTCACGTCAAAGGCGTCAAGGCCTGCGGCTTCAAGTCCGACTGATTCTGCAAATGCCTTATATGCATAATACGCACCTCTCTGCGTCCAGTGATGGTCACTCCTGAAATACAGATACTCATCACGGTTAGCATACATCTCCGCATAAGTATTCACAAAATTGACCTTGCTGCCTATTATCTCATCGAGTCTGTCAAATATATCCTCCTGATCCGGGAGCTTAGATTTAATGTCCTCATTGTCGATACGTATTGCAGAGGTCGGAATGACGCAGGCACTGACCCTCGCATGGGGGAATATTTTTTGGTAGTATTCAAGAGTCGTAGCATAATAGTTTGAATACTCCTCGGAATACCACCCCTGTGTGTATACGGCATCACCGTAAATGAACAATCCGTTAGTCATGAAGTCCGCCGTGCCGCCGTTATCAACGCCACCTGAAGTGACGCTTTCGATTTTAATTTTACATTCGGCAGACACCGAATCCACGGTACAGGTGACGGTAAGCTCTCCGACAGCCTTTGCCTTGACACGAGCCTCGGCGCCGTCCGTTGTCAGCTCTGCCAGACCTTCGTCACTTATGCCCCATTTGAAATCACCGTCAAGCTCAAGTGCCTCCGCAGTAAGAAGTGCTCCGCCGCCCACGGTAAGGGTCATATTACTTTTGTTGAGTACGACAGCAGGCCCATCAAGCTTTCCCGGATCCTCTTTATCCGTTGTCTCCACATCTGTCTCTTCCTTATCAAGAGAGTCCAGAAGATCTCCGAGGGACGGATCCTCTTCACCCTTCTCTATACCGGGATCAAGTACAACGAAGCTACCGTTTCCGTCAAGTGAAAAATCATATCCTCTGAGACTGTCAAGCTTCTTGGATACCGCAACGATGCCGTCACGGAAAACAAAAGTATCAGCAAAGAACAGATTTATCCCCTCGGTAAAATCTCCCGAGACCAAGGAGGCAAACGAAAACTCAGGAAAAGACGCAAGCTTTCTCTTTTCCACCTCGGATTCGGTAGGCCTGTTAAACTGAATAAGATTAAGTAAACTCACAATTCCGAAAAGTACTGCAACTACCGCAAGACTTATCCTGTCCGCCCTGCGTCTCCGTCTGACCCGTTCACGCCTCGCCAGCTCACGGCGTATCATCTGTTCCCTTCCCGTAACGGAAGTTGAGGACTCATTGCCTCTTCCGTTTACATTATTGTTCATAAAAATCCCCCATCTTCCGCAAAAGCGGTATCACTAATAGTCAATAAAACAAACATATCCACGATAGCGGAGAGAAATCCTTCTGCCCTGTTTCTCAGTGTTTGTGCGTGAAGCAGGAATACCTTATCTGAGGCTACATAATTTATCACGCAAATACACCTTTATCAGAAATTCCAGTATAAGAACGGACTGTAAGTATCTCCGATCATCCTAACGGTGGACAGTGCCAGAAGCAGGATCGACACTCCCGTCATAATATATCGCCTCATCTCATATGAGAGCCTTATCCGCTTCTTAAAAAACTCCGTAACCGCAGGAACAACGGGGAACGCAAAAAGAATTCCCACGATCAGCAAATTAAGATTGTCAACCACTATAGAGGTTGCAAAAACATCACCGAAACCGTCAACACCGATACCGAACAGATATCCGATAGACTTTGCGGTATTGTCGGTAAAATAAAATATTGCAAATCCGAATACGGTAATGAACGCAACGTATATTCTCGATATTATACTGCTTACTATACCGTTGATACGTTCGAGAAATCCAAGGAAGAACTTCTTTTCAAAAATGAGCAGTGCACCGTAAAAGAGTCCCCAAATAACGAAGTTCCAGGATGCACCGTGCCAAAGACCCGTAAGAAACCATACAATGATAATGTTTCTGATATGGAAGCGTCTGTTTCCGCCTAAGGGAATATATACGTAATCTCTGAAGAAGGTTCCGAGAGAGATGTGCCATCTCCTCCAGAACTCGGTGGCACTCTTGGAAGAATACGGGTAGTTGAAATTTTCAACGAACTTAAAGCCAAACATCTTTCCGAGTCCGATAGCCATATCTGAATAACCCGAGAAGTCGTAGTATATCTGAAGAGCAAAGAACACCGCGCCCATCCAACGACCGACGACCGTAACGTCCTGCAAAGCGTAGAGAGATTCTGCCGCAGCAAAGCAAGTGTCTGCAATGAGAAGCTTCTTTGCCGCCCCCACAGCAAAACGATATATACCGTCGTTGATCTCAAAGGTACGCACCGACATATCGTCTAACTGCTCTTCAATATCCTTATATCTGACAATGGGTCCTGCTATAAGCTGCGGAAACAGCGAAACGTACAGCAGAAGTCTTGTAAAGGACATCTGTACCTTAGTGTCACCACGGTATACGTCAATTACGTATGACAACGCCTGAAAGGTGAAAAAGCTAATTCCTATGGGCATCACAATGGCCGGAACGGGAATGGAAGTTCGAAGAACACCGTTTATTATCTCTATAAAGAATCCCGTATACTTAAAGAAACCAAGCATACCGAGACTGAGAACTACAGCGCATATCAGCCATAGCTTTTTCATGCGAGAGTCACTGTATATGTCAATAAGCCTGCCGAGAATATAGTCAAATCCGACAGTAAGTATCATAAGGAAAACATACACAGGCTCCCCCCAACCGTAGAATACAAGAGAAAAGCCAATGAGAATTCCTCGTCTCACAGAATTCTTCTTTGCAATAAAGAACGCCGCAAAAAGCACAGCCAGAAAGGCATAAACGAAAAACGGATGTGAAAAAACCATTTATATACTCCGTATCTGTAATCAGAAATTCTTAATTATCTCAATAATATCAGAAGGACAATGGGCAACATACTCAGCACCTGCGCCGACAAGCCTGTCCTCATCCTGAAAGCCCCACGTAACGGAAATACATCTGCAGGAAGCTCTGCATGAGGTTATTACGTCAACGTCGGAGTCTCCCGCATACACAGTTTCGTCAGAAGTCACGCCGAGGGTGTCCATTACCTTCAGAAGCATATCGGGCGCAGGCTTTCTCCTGATGCCGCACTCCTCCATTTCCCCCATCACCGCATCAATACCGGGGAAGAAGATATCGCACAGCTCCTTGGTAGATTTGTAGTATTTGTTAGACACAACAGCCGTTTTGATACCCATGGATCTCAGCTCAGCAAGCATCTCCGGAATTCCCGCATATGGCGCGGTCTCTCTGAGCAGATTATCAAGATATATCTGTTTATATTCGGCGGTTGCCGATTTCACCTCATCATCAGGCGTCCCCGTAGGAAGAGAACGACGAATGAGCATCTCAGCACCATCGCCGATAAATCCTCTCACCTCCGACGGCGTATGAGTAGGAACACCGCGTCTCTCCATTGTCACATTTACCGCATAAGTCAAGTCACTGAGCGTATCAAGCAAAGTACCGTCAAGATCAAATATAACAGCTTTAGTATTCATAATTATCTCCCTTTATCCTGCAAAACAACGGTTCATATTCATAAATATATCCACATAAAGCAACACCGGGATACCTCTTATGCAGATGCAAAAAAATTATCGAACCGTGTCAGATTATTTCATATAATAATATTATACAGCACACACCAACCTTTTTCAATAGAGATTACAAAATATCCACAGGTAATTTTGTACTGTCGCCAGACCGTAGTCAAAAGCACCGACAAAACAAGCAATCCCCTAAAAGTACACCTGTCATTCGACATAACTAAAATCGAAGAATAATCAAAACAAACAAATTGAAGAAAAATGCAAAAAACATATTGAAAATTTACCTTAATTGTGATATACTGATATGGTAAACGCCGGTGTGATGGAATTGGCAGACGTGACGGACTCAAAATCCGTTGGTAGCGATACCGTGCGGGTTCGACTCCCGCCACCGGCACCACAAAACTCCCAAAGGTATATGCCTTCGGGAGTTTTTCTTGTTGCGAAAATTGATTATGATACGCCGTTTTGTTACTCTAATGTGAAATACCTGTTTACGTGGTGTGATTTATTTCACATCCGAAATATATTTCGCTTTAACTTTTCTTACGATTATGTTATAATTTAAGAAATCAAAAGTTTTGATAAATCTTCTTATTATTCCCCCCTCACGAACTATTTCTCATCATAAATATCCCACCCGTATTGCAAAAAGCGACAGTTTGTGATAAAATAAATTTACCCATCCGGGTAACCCGTGCACTATCGACCAAAATTCACTTGACGTGTCCGTACCACGTCTGACAGGAGTTATGTATGCGTAATATCATGCGTCTTATTTCAGTATTATTAGTCCTTCTAATCCTCAGTGCAAATCTCGTGGTCCTCGCATCACCTCTCACCGATGTTCAAAAGAATAAAATGGAAGAGTTACTCGGAGTGTACGACGGTTACTATACCGCAACTCAGGGTCTGACGGGACTTACTCTTTCCGTCTACCGTACTCAGGATTTGCTAAACGACACAGAGCTTCTCAGTCACTATGCTGACACCGCAAACTCTTACTACAGCTCCTACGGTGATTCAAGTAATAAATACTCCGCGGATTTCGTCAAGGATATCGTGTCGCGCCATCCCGATGAATATATAGCCATCTTCAACTTTTTTCCCATGGTTGATGAAAACGGAAACCTCCCAAATCCCAACGTGGAGGAAGGCCTGTACACCATGACGATCAGCTACAGCGAGGAGCTTGGTACGTACCATTTCACAGGTCACGAGTGGATCCAACACCTCTCCTATGTTTTTGTTGATCTCGAAAACGTAACGCTGTCTGACGATTCCCTGTCCGGTCAGGTGTTCGGTTCCATATATGCAGGTGCTCCAAAAACTAACGTAGGTAACGTGCTCGTCAGCAAAAACAGAGGCTTTGACGGCTACAGGATCGTTTTGGATGCCAATGAGCTTTCCGTCAATGCCGACAGTGAAGCCGAGATAAAAGCCTTCGTAAAGGATGCCCGCGGAAATACAGCCACCAACAATGTCAATATCAAATGGGGCTCAAAGGACGAGGACATCGTTAAGGTCACCGGAGAAAACTGGGGTGACTCCGGATATGAGTATGCCAAAGCTTCCATATCCGCGGAAGCCGTCGGTACTACAGAAATATACGCCGAGCTTGATAATAAGAGGATCGCCATATGTACCGTCACCGTCACAGGAGGTGCTGTTGCACCGGTAGTTCCCGAAGGTCCCGTTACCGATACCCCCGCAGAGGAGGACAAAGACGGCTCGATCCTCCCGATCATTATAATTCTCCTGCTCCTGCTGCTCCTTCTTGCCGCTTTGTTATCAATGGTAAAAAAGTGCAAAGCAAAAAAACTGAAGAAGGCAAATCCTTCCGATCTCAACCACTCGATATTCTACGATAGCTCAAGCTCAAATTCAGGCTCCGATCAGAGCTTTAAGTGGTAACACTGCTCTGCACAAGTTAAGCTC
>CAYYRY010000034.1:0-9189 GCA_964474245.1 uncultured Ruminococcus sp.
GCTGAGGCTCAATTTTGATGTGCTTGCGGAGCATATTGAAGTCGCAGGACTTCATCTTCAGTATATCGTTTTCGTACCCTTCGGGAGTGGCGGGGGTGAAGATGCCGTCGCTGAAGTAGCCCTGGTCAAGGAGACCGTGGAGAAAATACGGCTTGCCGTTGAGTGCAAGGCAGGGCACTCCGTCAGCCTCGGTGACACCGAAGGTACGCAGGGCAAAATACGACTGCAGCCTGTCCTCGCCGCACTCCAAGGTGAAGTCGTATAGATATGGGTCCTCGGGTGACCATGTGTGGGCATCCGGAACCTTCAGTGTATATTCGTCCCCTGTAAAGCTCACGGAAATATCCCCTGCGGGATGCTTAACGGTGAGCTTTTTTTCGTTTGCTCCGCCTTCCGTTTTGAAGGTGACGGAGTCGGTTGCTGGCGTGAGCTTTACACTTCTGACGTACACCTCGGGCACACGCTCCAGCCAAACGCTCTGCCAGATGCCGCTGACGGGGGTGTACCACATACCGCCGCGTCGGTCGGTCTGCTTGCCGTAGGGGTACAGCTTATCAAGGGGGTCACGTGCTTCAACACGGAGGGTGTTTTCGCCGTCCGTCAGAAGATCGGTCACGTCGAAGGTGTGTGGGAGGTAGCCGCCTCTGCCCTCGCCAACGGGAACTCCGTTTACGAAGACAGAGCAGGTCTGATCTACGGCATCAAGGTGGAGGAGCACTCTGCCTTGCCATGAATCGGGGACTCTGAAGGTTCTCCCGTAGGTCATAAGGTCATGCTTGCCGATTGATATGCCCACACCGGAAAGACGTGACTCAGGAGGAAACGGCACGGTAATCTCCCCGGAATACTTTACGCTTGAGCCATCCGTGACCTTGAAGCTCCAAGCTCCGTTGAGGATCAGATAATCCTCCCTTTTCATGGACGGACGGGGGTGGCAGGAGTACGGCACGTCACCGACGTTTTCTTCAAATGGGGTAACGAGTGTCTGAAAAGTATCTTTTTTCTTCATATCTCAGCGCCTTTTCATTATAACTAAGTAATTTCACCTATATTATAACATATAAAGCTGTCCTTTGGAAAGATAAAAGTCGTTGTCGCAGCTTTTTTTCCGTGATGATAAGTGGAGAATATGGTAAGATGTTCTTGCAAGGATGAGTCAGGTGCGTGTCTGCAGACGGCACGGCGGTGCGCGAGGTGTACCAAAGCGTATGTCAGACATATCCTTGCGGAAGACGGCAATCGACACTGAGCCTCGGCTCAACTTCGATGGGGGTTCGAATCCCCACTTTTCGCAGGTTCGAATCCTGCTCCGCAACCTATTGCGGACCGGTGGATCGGTTTTGTCCTTCGGGACACCATTATGTACGAAAGTACGGTTTAACTTCACAGTCTCGTCACGGGTCGCTTTCAAAGCGGCCGGGGGCATACCGTATGGGCTCTGCCGCAGCCCGGATACCGTGCCGTGTCACGTATTGCCAAAGAACTGTTTCTTCCGCATTACGGCACACGGTGCTCAAAGGCTTCGCCGCCCGTACGGTACGGTGGACTGTGAAAACGAGATCATTACATTGCCTGTCATCGGGCAGAATGGAGAATAATATGAGAAGAGTAATAATTAACGAAAATCAGATGGGATTTCTCTTTAAGAACGGCAAGTACGTGCGCCTTCTCACCCCCGGTAAATACTACGAGTTCGGCGGCCGTGAGATCGAGATAGCTTACGACCTCCAAGAAGCCGTAAGCTCTGCGATATGCCCACTTGAGACGCTTCTCGGCGACCCCGAATTTGCCTCAAAGGTTGACGTGGTTGAGGTGGGTGACGAGTCTCTTGCGCTTCACTACGTGAACGGTTCGTTCAAATCCGTGCTGAAGCGGGGCAAGTACGCCTTCTGGAACGTGACGGACTCCAACGAGTTCCGCACGGTTGACATCTCAAGTCCCTTCGTGGACGGGGCGGTGCCTGCCTACGTTTTCGATGTCATTCCCCATAGCTTATACCAAAAGCTTGAGGTTGCTGAATATGAGAATGGGCTGGTCTACGTGGACAAAAAGCTTGAGCGTGTGCTTGACGCAGGTACATACTACTTCTGGAAATGCGCACGCAAGGTTGAGTGCCGTCTCGTTGACAGAAGACTCACACAGATGAACGTCACAGGTCAGGAGGTGCTCAGCGCCGACAAGGTGACTCTCAGGATCAACCTTGTTTTGCGTTATCGCATCACCGACTGCGTGAAGGCGGTAAATGAAGTGGATGACTTTGAAGAGCAGCTTCACGTTGCGACTCAGCTTGCTCTCCGTTCCCACGTGGGAAGAATGAAGCTCGACGAGATCCTCGAAAACAAAGAGGAGATCTCCGCCTTGGTATTCAACGCACTTAAGGTGAAGGAAAGTGAGCTTTTCGTGGAGATAACGGAAGCTGGTGTCAGGGATATCATCCTTCCGGGTGAGATCCGCGACATCATGAACACGGTACTCGTCGCTGAGAAGAAGGCGCAGGCAAACGTCATAGCCCGACGTGAGGAGGTGGCTTCCACGAGAAGCCTTCTCAACACCGCAAGGATGATGGACGAGAACAAGACTCTCTACAAGCTGAAGGAGCTTGAATACGTTGAACGCATCTGCGAAAACGTAGGCAGCATCAATCTCCACGGTGGAGGTGATCTGCTCTCACAGCTTGCTTCGGTTCTCAGAAGTGAGTGACAGAGGGAGAATGGAGGATCATTATGATTGAAATAAAAGGAAAATACAATACAGCCGAGTGCTTCACCAATGAAATAGAGGAAGGTGCGAGACTTCAGATACTTGAGGTTTGCGACATGGCAGAGTTTGAGGGAACGAGGATCCGCATCATGCCCGACGTTCATGCAGGCAAGGGGTGCACCATCGGTACCACCATGACTCTCACGGATAAAGTCGTTCCCTCCATGGTGGGAGTGGATATAGGATGTGGGATGTACACGGTCTGTCTCGGCAAGGTGAAATTAGATATCACAGAGCTTGACAGATACGCCCACATGATCCCGTCCGGCAGAGACGTGTGGGACGGAAGACGAGAGAGATTTGATCTGACAAGACTCCTATGCTACAGAAGCCTGAAGGATACGCGCCGTCTTGAACGGAGTCTGGGCACTCTCGGCGGAGGAAACCACTTTATCGAGGTGGACGCGGACGACGGCGGATGCCTGTATCTTGTAATTCATTCGGGCAGCAGAAACCTCGGGACACAGGTGGCGGAGTACTATCAAAGCCTTGCAGTTGATCTTAACCTCGGTATGGAAGAGTACTTCAAGGCGAGGGATGAGCTGATCGTCCGCTACAAGGCTGAGGGCAGACGTCATGAGATCGAAAAGACGCTGAAGGAGATGAAGCGGTCATTTGAGACGAAGGCTCCGACGCTTCCCCGTGACTTGTGCTATCTTTACGGTAAGTATATGGACGATTACATTCACGATATCGGGCTGTGCCAGCAGTTTGCGAGACGAAACAGAGAAAAGATGGCAGAACTGCTGCTTGAATGGATGGGTCTTGTCCCCCTTGAATCATTCCACACCGTACACAACTACATTGACACAGACAGCATGATACTCCGCAAGGGTGCGGTTTTCGCAAAGGCGGGGGAAAAGCTGCTGATACCCATAAACATGAGGGACGGTGCGCTGATCTGCATTGGCAAGGGAAACGAAAATTGGAACTGCTCTGCGCCCCACGGTGCCGGAAGGCTGATGTCGAGAAAAAGTGCCATGGAGAGGCTGACCATGGCGGAATACAAACTTCAGATGGAGGGGATATATTCCACCTGTGTAAACGAGGATACTCTCGATGAGTCACCCATGGCGTACAAGAGTATCGAAGACATCACAGGTAACATCACCCCCACCGCAGACATACTGTGCCGCATCAGACCGATATACAATTTCAAGGCGTGTGAATAAGGTACAAGGTTGGTTTTCGAAAAGCAAAACATATCCAAAAATTTTTTCGTCAGAACTGCATACTTTTCGGCCAAGACGCAAATATTAAATACGAAATCCTTTGATTTCAAATAACTTACCAAGGAAGGTTTGTGTCACAATGGATAAGACTAATTCAAACAAGTGTATCGAATGCAGCGTAACTCAGTGCGCTAACCATGCTACTGACGACAAGTACTGTGCCTTAAACAAGATCAAGGTTGGTACTCACGAAAAGAACCCCACCGTCAGCCAGTGCGTTGACTGTGAGTCCTTCGTTCTCGGCAACAAGAACTGCTGTAAGTAATCAAATCCCATTGACCCTACGCTTTTTTGCACGCATCATTGAAGTATGAAAATAACCCTCGCCATGCCGCAGCATGGGGA
Organism: uncultured Ruminococcus sp.; assembly: GCA_964474245.1. Lineage (GTDB taxonomy): Bacteria > Bacillota > Clostridia > Oscillospirales > CAG-272 > RUG11130. The sequence continues at coordinate 4,338 of CAYYRY010000034.1, forward strand.
GGGTCATTTCATTGGGTCTATATTATTTGATTATCAGGAAAATATCATACTCAGGTTCACTCTGCGCCAAAAACGCTGATGCAGGTCATGCCGGAAAGGTCGCTCTTTGAGGTGACTCCCACAGCCTCGCCCATCTGCGGTGCGTGGATAAAGTAATAAAGACCGTCATGGCTGTTATGACCGAGGTAAAACAGCACGTGTCCGGGGTAATACACCGCTGTGGGGGTACCAAGCTCCTGAAGGATGGCGCCAAGCTCATCATGACTCTTCCCTCTCACGTCACGGGAGATGCCGACCACATACTCCTGATGACGGGTGTCGCGGGGGAGCATGAAGCCGAAGGTGCGCATGACGTTGCCGATGAAGCCTGAGCAGTCCACACCGGTATCAAGTCCGCCCCAACTGTACATAACGCCCTCGTATCTGAACGCCTGCTTTATGAAGTTTTCGTATGTATACGGCAGGTCACCCACCACGGCATATCTTGCGCTGACGGTCAGCTCACGACAGCAAAGAGTACCTTCCGTATCCCTTGCGGGCACGTGAACGTAGTACCTGTCGCCCCTGTCATCGGCAAGGGGAAGGCGGACGCCCATGTCTATCTCACAGTTTCCGAGGTACACTCCCACGCCCGTTATTCTCACGTAGCTGTCCGGTTCGGCAAAGTACCTCCAGAGTGACACGTCGTCGGTGAGGGCAATGCTGTCGCTCTTCACCCATCCGCTGTAATTGTATGCGCGCACGAAATGGTACTCCCCGTCAAGGGAGGTGTGAAGCACCCATACGGGGGAGGCAACGTGAAGCTCCGTCTGCTGAATGGAGTCGTAGGGATTATCGGGGGATTTTCTGTACGGTTTGTCGTCGGGGAAGGCTCTGAGGTTTGCTCTTGCCGTTACGATGCCGAGCTTCACGGTCAGGCTCTCGGGGATGCTTCCCTGCGCCATATTCTCTCTGACGGAGTGTCTGTGCTCATCTGAGATGAGGCTGCCGTCAGAGTCGTAGCGGCCACCCGGCACGTCGCCGTACATGGAGATATCCTCCCTCAGCTCCTGCGCTGATACCTGCACCTCTCCCATGAGGTCCCTCAGACGGTCTGAAGCTTCAAACATCCTTGCGTTTTCTACTCTGATCTCGTCAGGGGTCATTATAACGTCCTTCGGGGAATCATGTCTGTTTATCCACATAAGAACACTCTCACTCAGCTCCTCCTCAGCATCCTCACTCTCCGGTAACGTATCCGCTTTTGTGCTCATCTCTTCGCTTTGCACGGTGTCAGATACGGACTCGCCGTCCGTCACGGGCGACGTGGAGACAATCCCATCGTCTCTGAGGCACGAGGTAAGAAGGAGGGATATAATAGTCACGGCAAGTACTGCCGTTATTCTGAAGCTTTTCATTATCGTTTCCTTTACCGAATTTACCGAAGTGATCTCGGTCAACAAAAAATTTTCCGCCGCGAGCTGAGAAGAACCCGGTCTGCGGCGGTTAATTCTGATGTTTTATTTGCGGCCTGAAAGATATCTGTCAAGCCAGATAAGACCGATCTCGAAAGCGTCGTAAAAGCCGCTTTTCATATCCTGCTTCACGACCTTTTCATGATCGGGAATGCTCTTGTCGGTCTTCACTACCTGGATAAGGATCTTATCGGGAACCTGAACGTTGCCTGCTTCCTTCGTTGACATGATTATCATTCTGAGAATATATTCATCGTCCATACTGCCGTAGCAAATAATATTATCTTCTCTGACCAGAGGAAGTCCCTTGTACATAAGGTACTTGCCGTTAACCGTTGAGATAACGTCAAAATCTTTTGCTTCTGCCATTTTGTCTCACCGTCTCTTTCTATATACTTATTTTATATATTTTACTATATCGGAGACGATTTGTCAATAGAAACGCATGAAATAGTGAACCCTCACCCTTTTTCCTTTTTCAGGGAGAAGAGTGCTGATACAAGTCGCTTCACGTCCGACAGGCTGTTAAAATGTCCGAAGCTGACTCTGACGGCGCCGTCCTCTCCCGTGCCCACAGTGCTGTGAGCGAGTGGGGCGCAGTGAAGTCCGCTTCTCACGCATATGCCGAGCCTGTCAAGCTCCCGCGACAGCTCTGCGGGGGAAAAGCCGTCCATATTGAAGAGCACGGTGCCTCCCACGTGGTTCAGGGGAGAAGCATAGGTCTTAATGAAGTCCATGTCGCAAAGGCGCGAGGCGAGGCTCAATGCAAGATTGCATTCTGCGGCACGGATATCTCCGAGTCCCACCGAGCTTACCCAGCGGATCGCCCTTGCAAGGCCTGCCGCCAGAGGCGCGGACAGGGTGCCTGCTTCGAGCCTTTCGGGGAGAGTATGCGGCATTTGCGGAAGGAGAGAATCTGCGCCCGAGCCGCCCTCCAATAGCGTTTTCACGTCTGTGTTACCTTTGAGGATCAGGAGTCCCGTGCCTGCGGGACCGTAAAGCCCCTTGTGTCCCGGCATACAGATGGCATCCGCACCAAGCTCTCTCATGCTGAGGGGCAGGTGTCCTGCGCTTTGTGAGGCGTCAACGATCATTCTGATACCGTGGTGCGCGCAAAACTTTGCTATGGTGCGCAGGGGGAGCTTTACGTTACATATGTTTGATACGTGGGTGGTCACAAGGAGACGGGTATTGCTTTTCAGATGCTTCTCAAGAGATGACAGCACGAGGATCGGCTCTCCCATGTGGGACTCGAACACGTCGCAGGTACACCCCTTTTCCCTGCAGAGGGACAAAACGGGACGGCGGACTGAGTTGTGCTCCATGTCGGACATGAGGATGTGGCATCCATCCTCGGCAAGTCCCTTTATAGCAAGGTTCAAAGCGTGGGTAGCGTTATAGGTCAAGACTACGTTTTCGGCTTCCGCCTCAAAGAAGTCTGCCGCCGTCTCGCGCAGGTCGTATAAGGCATCTGCGGCACGGGCGGCTGCGGTATGGCTTCCGCGTCCGGGGTTGCCGCCGAGGTTTCGCATGGCAGAGGCGGTTTCCCTATACACGCAATTCGGCTTCGGGTACGTTGTTGCGGCGTTATCAAGATAAATCATCGTATTATTGGGGAAGCTTCTGCGGTGCCATCCGTTCCGAAGAACGGATGGCTTGTGCGACCCGGCACCTGCAAAATCAGTAGCTTCCCAGTACCTCTCCGTGAGTTATATTCCTTTTTTCAAGTACACGAACAGCATCGGGTATTTGTGAGCACTCGACGGACAAGCCGTATCCGCATCCCCTTTTGGTGAGGGACGGGTCAACGCTCACCGTTCTGCAGGGGATACGCGAAGCGGAGAGTGCTCTCTCAGCTTTTTTTGCAAGAGTCGCAGAACGCATTGCTATTATACAGTTTCCCATTGTTACCTCTGTACCTGCCGCCGTGACGGAACGGGATCAGACCTTTCGTCTGAGTCCTTACTCATATAATATGCTGAAAGGTATTTCTTTGACATCGTTGACTTTTCTTCTTTTTTAATTTATAATTAAGTTGAGTTAGTACAGCCGCAAAGAAAGGGTCAGGGCGTGATTATATGCTGAAGACAAATGACAGATACACAGTTAAGATAGAGGGCAACACCATAATGGGTGCGGGAGTGGCGAAGGTGGATTCCATTGCCGTTTTCGTGGCAGGTGCCGTTGCAGGCGACGTGTGTAAGGTACGCATCACGGACGTTAAGAAGAGCTACGCATATGCCGAGGTTGAGGCGTATGAGGAGATGTCAGGCAAGAGGTGCAGCTCCGGCTGTGCCGTTTTCCCGAGGTGCGGCGGATGCGCCATGCGGCATATGGACTACGCATATGAAGCATCCGTCAAGGAAGACGCTGTGAAAAGTGCGCTGTCGAAGTTCGGCATCAGGTACGGTAAGTTAAACAGGATAGTTATGCCCTGCCCCGACGGTTACAGAAATAAGGTGACATATCGCTTTGACAGAGACGGTGAAGCCTGCTTCTACTCTGCAGAGAGCCACAATACTGTAAAGCTTCCTGAGGGCGGTTGCCGTGTGTGCCCCGATGTTTTCAGTAAAATTGCCGCACGTATGACGGATGTGATCGCTGAAAAAAAGCTGACTCCTCCTGATGAAGTTATGTTCAGAATATCCCATGCGGGCGAGATCAACGTAGCGCTGACGGGAAAGCTTAGTGATGCTGAGACAGGAGATTACGTTATGGCGCTGTGTTCGTACTTTGGCGATATCACGGGCATTGTAACAAGAGCGACGGCAAAGGACCGCTACCGCGCAGTAATGGGTGAAAAGCATATCACAACCGAGCTTATGGGACTCACGTTCAGAGTATCTCCCGAGGCGTTCTTCCAGGTGAACTACGATGGTGCTGAAAAGCTCTTCGGCGAGGTGGTGAGACTTGCGGAAAAGACTCCCTTCACAAGCTGTGCAGACCTGTACTGCGGCACGGGTACCATCGGAATGATACTTGCCTCCCGCTTCAAGGAGGCGAGATTTACGGGAGTTGAGATAAACCGCGAGGCTGTGGCTGACGCGAAGTACAACGCGAAGATAAACGGACTTTCCAACGTGGACTTCTACTGCGGTGACGCGGCAGGATACGCGGCAAGCGAGTCGCCTGAGCTTGTGGTGGTTGACCCGCCGAGGAAGGGATTGTCCGCTGAGATGCTTGAGGTACTCCGCGACACCGGGGCGGAGACGGTGATTTACGTGTCGTGTAATCCGTTTACCTTGGCGAGGGATCTGAAGTGGCTGACGGATAACGGATATTCGGTGGATGAGGTGACGGCGGTGAATATGTTCCCGAGGTGTGAGCACGTTGAAGTTGTCGTGTCTTTGACACGGTGAGTTAAGTGTCGATATGTGCCACTTCGTGTCACTCGATAT
>CAYYRY010000034.1:9199-11369 GCA_964474245.1 uncultured Ruminococcus sp.
CGATATGCCGCACAGCGGCAATCGTTGCCGAAGGCAACATATCAATTTTCCCGCACAGCGGGAAAAATATCGAAGGCGAGCACGGCGATGCCTATATCGAGTTCGCCTTGGCGAACATATCGACAAAAAATAGAAAGGCTTTTGTGAAATGAACGATAACAAGAACCAACTACGCGAAGATACAATCAATTTTGCTATCCAAATCTCCGATCTGTGTGATGATATCAAAGGGTGCTCCGTTTATGTAAATCAGATCGTCCGTTCTTCGTCGTCGATTGGTGCAAATATTCACGAAGCAAAATACGCACAGAGTAAAGCTGATTTTATAAATAAGCTTGAAATTGCTCAAAAAGAATGTTCGGAAACGGAATATTGGCTTGAATTGATATTTAGAAAAGGAAAAATGTCTGAACCAATGTTCAAGGATTTAAAAAATAAATGTGGTTCCATACGGCGCAGGCTCATCTCCTCTATCACCACAACAAAGGCGAACGGGTAACGTCGATATGTGCCACTTCGTGTCACTCGATATGCCGCCTGCGGCGGCTCGATATATCCCCTTTCGGGGATTCGATATGTTTTGCCTGACGGCAAAACGAGATTGGGAAAGCCGCACGGCGGGAAAAATATCGAAGGCGAGCACGGCGAGTCGAACCCGTAGGACGATGCGCAGCATCGGGATATTCTTCATTCCTTCGTAACACCCCAAGCATATCTCTCCCATTTTCGTAGATTCCGCTTCGCGCCCTCCGGGTTCGACTTCGGCACATCATGCCTTACGACATTATGTGCCTCCGTTCAGAATGACACAAACGGGACGTTTCCCCTACCATTTCGCGATCATTAAGTAAAACTTTCTACTCGTCCGTGTCATCCTCGAAAAGGACAAGCGTGCCGCAGTCAAGTATCACCACGACGTGGATCTTGAAGCCTTCATTTTGAACGGAGAGACATCCGGCGAAAACTAAGCGATAATAATAACACTTTCAAAAGGAGAAAACCATGATCGCAAGGGTAAAAACAGCGGACGGCACGGCATACGACACCGTGGTGTTCGCCGTTATCAGGGACTCGTTTTCATCAAGGATCATAGGCTTTGACGAAGAATACACTACCCTCGAATACATAAATATCTACCATTCTTCCCCTTCTATCGTGCAAAACGTCATATTTATGGACAGCAGTAAAGACGGCTGGATCGATAACGGACTCATGAGTGGATACGACTTCATTATCGGAAACGATACCCTCCTGCGCCTCATAAAACAGGACAGATATATCCCCGAAAGTATCCTCCAAAGGTGCATCGATATGCAAAGTGAGGTCTGTATCCCCGAGTGGATCGAGGTCTGCGACAGCGAGTCTGCAGAGAACCTTCTCTCAGCCGCGGGTGGCTTCCACGACGGGGTGATAACCGGCGTAGAATGGCATAACGGCCGATGCGACGTCACCTTTAAGGTGTGGGGTGGAAGCGTCACTCTCCGATGTACCTCGTGCGAGACGTCGCAAAACTGTCAGGTCGGCTTTGGAGAATGGGGAGAAATATTTGACGCGGGAATATTCTTCGAGGGCGGACGGACAATTTGGGTAGACGAATGTAGCGTAACGTCAACTGCGGACGTCACAGAAGACTGTTGTTACGTGTCCGCGGATAAGATATTCTGGAAAATTCAATTAAATTAAGGAAACAACCTATGCAAAACAACACAAAATCACTGTGCCCCGCGGCGAAAAAGTGCGGCGCGTGCCAGCTTTCGAATATGGACTATCCCCGTCAGCTTGCGTGGAAGCAGGCGCGGTGCGAGATGCTTTTAAAGAAATTCTCTAAGGTCTCCCCCATTGTGGGTATGGATGAGCCGTATCACTACCGAAACAAGGTTCAGGCTGCCTTCGGCAAGACGAGGGGCGGCAAGATCATATCAGGCGTGTATCAGTCGAAGACGGGTAACATCGTCGCCATTGACAATTGCATGACCGAGGACGAGCTTGCCGACCGCATCATCGTTAGCATAAGGCGTATGCTCGCAGGCTTCAGGATAACCGTATACGACGAAATAAGCGGGACGGGGACCCTCCGTCACGTCCTTGTGAAGCGTGGCTTCACAAGCGGTGAGGTCATGGTGGTGCTTGTGGTGGCGAACACCAATTTCCGTTCCAAGAGAAGCTTTGT
>CAYYRY010000034.1:11379-12237 GCA_964474245.1 uncultured Ruminococcus sp.
TGTGAACGAGCTGACAAGGCGGCATCCCGAGATCACTACCGTGGTGATGAACGTGAACAAGACGAAAACCGGTCTTTTCCTCGGTGAGAGCGAGGAGGTACTGTACGGGGACGGCTATATTGAGGACACACTTTGCGGATGCGTTTTCCGCATCTCGCCGAAGTCCTTTTATCAGATAAACCCCGTACAGACAGAGAAGCTGTACGCTCTCGCCATAGAATACGCCGCACTTACTCCAGAGTCCAAGGTACTTGACGCCTACTGCGGCATCGTCACCGTCGGTCTCGTTGCGGCTAAGACCGCTGGAGAAGTGGTGGGAGTTGAATTGAACTCCGATGCGGTGAAGGACGCCGTCGCCAACGCCCGTCTGAACGGAGCAGAAAACGTGAAGTTCTGCTGCGCGGACGCGGGAGACTTCATAGCCGAGCAGGTATCCAAGGAAGAGCACTTTGACGTGGTATTCATGGACCCTCCCCGTGCTGGAAGCACGAAGAAGTTCATTGACGCAATTGGCATCGGCAAGCCTGAGAGGATAGTGTACGTTTCCTGCAACCCCGAGACACTTGAGAGGGATCTGAAGCTTATTCTGAAGAAGGGTTACCGTGTGGAGGCGATAACGCCTGTTGATATGTTTCCGCATACGAAGCACGTGGAAACGGTATGTTTATTGTCCAAACTCAATGCAAAGCAACATATCGAGATTAACTTGGATATGGATGAGCTGGATTTGACCGATGCGGAGAAGAAAGCTACCTACCAAGAAATCAAGGATTATGTGCTGGAGCATAGCGGCTTGAAAGTCAGCAGCTTGTATATCGCACAGGTAAAACAGAAGTGCGGTATCATCGAGCGTGAGAA
>CAYYRY010000035.1:0-5293 GCA_964474245.1 uncultured Ruminococcus sp.
GGTGATTTCTGAGATAGGCAGTGCCGAGGGTATCACTAAAAGTCTCCTGTCCATGGCAGTAACGGGAAGCTTTATCACATACGGGACAGGTCAGATCGTAAGCGGTATTTTTGGTGACAGATTCTCCCCCAAAAGGCTTGTCTCCTTAGGGCTTATTGTAACTACGCTTATGAATCTGTTGATTCCCTTCTGCCACTCTCCTTATCTTATGTGTGCGGTATGGTGTATAAACGGCTTTGCTCAGGCTTTCATGTGGCCGCCCATCGTCAGACTCATGAGTGCGAATCTTTCTGAGGATGACTATAAGAGTGTAACAGAAAAGGTGCTTTGGGGCAGTTCATTCGGTACAATTGCCGTTTACCTCGTATCTCCTGTATTCATTAAAATACACTCATGGAAACTGCTGTTCTTCTTCAGTGCTTTTTCAGGTGCGGTAATGCTCATTTTCTGGAGCTTGTTTGCCACAGACGGAAAAGCCAAGCCCGTTGAACAAAAAGCACAAATTAAAAAGCAAAGTTCTGATAATAAGATCTTCTTTTCTCCGCTGATTCTCTGTGTTCTCCTCGCAATAATGTGTCAGGGGATGCTCAGAGACGGTATAACAACCTGGATGCCATCATACATATCAGAAACCTATCATCTCAGCAACAGTATTTCCATACTGACAGGTGTGCTGCTCCCCATATTCAGCATTTTCTGTAACAGAGTCGCTGGAGTCTTGTACAGAAAGTATTTAAAAAATCCTCTCATCTGCTCCGGAATTATCTTTTTCACCGGACTTATTACAACAGGTGTACTGATACTCTTCTCGGGAAAGATTGCGGCAGTCTCCGTAGTATGCTCCGCTTTGCTGACCGGCTGTATGCACGGTATTAATCTGATACTCGTCTGTATGCTACCCTCGTATTTCAAGCGTTACGGAAACGTTTCAACAGCCGCAGGTGTACTCAATTCCTTCACATACGTCGGCAGTGCCGTTTCAACCTACGGTATAGCTCTTCTGTCAGAAAGTCTCGGATGGAGCTTCACTCTCATTACGTGGGCAGGTATTGCTGCCGTAGGCTGTGTCATTTGCTTCGGTTTGAGCAAAAAATGGACTAAGGAATTCGGCGATAATTAATAGCTAAGGCAGATTACGCATCATGTAATCTGCCTTTTGTATTATCATTTATTCAGCTTCTTTGCGAATCATACGGGACAGCATGGTGCATCTTTCCGCATGGTAGTCATTTTCTACCATGGTGCGAAGAACCTCCCTGTCTCCAACTAATATCACCATCCCCGACGCTCTTGTTACCGCTGTATAAAGGAGATTTCGTGATCTGAGCATGGGCGCACAGTGAAAAATCGGGATAATGACCACGGGATACTCACTTCCCTGGCTTTTATGCACGGTGATCGCATAGGCGTGCTCAAGCTCCTCGAGCATTGAAAATTCATACTCACAGCGCTTTTCATCAAACGTCACGGTAATAAGCTCATTTTCGTTATCGATGCTCTCAATAATACCGATATCTCCGTTGAAAACCCCGAATCCACTCTCACCTCTTGTGGTGCTCCATTCGATCTGATAATTATTTTTAGTCTGCATTACTCTGTCTCCCGTACGGAAAACCAGTGAGCGTGACTTTTTCTCAGCCTTACCTTCCCCCGGAGGATTCATTGCAACCTGGAGCATAGCATTAATGGTCTCGGTACCTGCCGTACCTTTTCGTGAAGGCGTGATGATCTGAAGCTTATTTATGATACCCATGCCATAGGTATGCGGCAATCTCTTTGTAACAAGCTCAACAATAGTACGGGCAACCGATTCATCATTTGATCTTTCAAGAAAAAAGAAATCCGTGCCCTTAGACGATATTTGCGGCATCATACCCATATTGATCCTGTGGGCGTTGGTGATAATGGAGCTTGTCTGAGCCTGTCTGAATACTTCATTGAGGCACACGACTCTGAATACTCCGGAAGATATAATGTCACCGAAAACCGCACCGCATCCGACGGAAGGAAGCTGATCGCTGTCACCGATAAATATAAGCTTCGTGCCGCCTCTTACAGCACTGAGAAGAGCTTCCATAAGGACGGTATCGATCATGGACGACTCGTCAATAATTATGACCTTCTCCTCAATGGGGTTGGATCTGTTTCTCATAAACCGTGCTTCGGTATCGTCGCTGTATTCCATTTCAAGCATACGGTGTATAGTCTTCGCTTCATGGGACGTTGCCTCGCTCATCCGCTTGGATGCTCGACCTGTAGGCGCCGCGAGGCAAACGGAATAGTCGAGAGACTCGAAAATACTGAGAAGACCCTTGATTATCGTAGTTTTACCGGTACCGGGTCCTCCTGTGAGTATCATAACACCGCTTCTGAGTGCTTCACAAAGGGCTTGTCTCTGCATAGGGGCATAATTAATATGGGAGTAGTTTTCGCACTTCTCGATCAGCAGATCAATGTCTCTTTCGCTCATTGAGGGACATAGTCTAGAGATCTCGCACAGCTTCCTTGCAACGTAGGTCTCAGCGTTATACAAATACGGGTGATATACATATCTTACGCCTTCTGCATTATAAACGTACAGTTTTTCGTTCTCTATCATTTTTTCGACATAGCTTTGTATAGTCTGACGGCAGGTCCCATCAAATCCGAAAAGCAGACTCACAGAGCATTCGATCAACGTATCTACAGGAAGACAGGTGTGACCGTTTCTTGATGCTTCCGTTGAGAGCACGTGCAGTATACCTGCTTCAAGCCTGACATCGGAATCCCTCGGCAGACCGAGGGTCGCTGCAATAACGTCCGCCCTTTTAAAGCCTATACCTCTGAAGCTGCCGCACAGGCTGTAAGGGTTATTCTGTATACGCCCGATGGATGCAGCACCCCATTTTTTATATATGCGCATGGCGGTCGCCGACGGAAAGAAATCACGGCTGAACATCATAAATTCGCGAGAACCGGATATGCTCTTGAAGTTTTCACCGATTGCCTCAGCCTTTTGCTTTGAGATGCCCGGTATACTTGCAAGCCATTCGGGATTATTTTCAATTATATCAAAGCTGTCGGAGCCGAACTTCTCGACGATCTTCCGGGCGGTCTTCGGTCCGATTCCCTTGACGGCACCGGAAGCAAGATACCTGAGAATGTCCCCTTCCTCAGCAGGTAGCTGACGGTCAAACACTTCTACTGAAAACTGTCTGCCGTATATTTTATGTGTTGTCCACGCACCGACTGCACTCAGGCAGTCTCCCTCGTTTATATATGGCATAATTCCGACGGCAGTGACGGGAAGACCGTCGGAATCTTCAACGATGCACACGGTATATCCGTTTTCATCATTTCTGTATACGATGGAATCTACAATCCCATTAAGCTTATCTTTCTCATGAGACTCATCTCTATTATTCATGTGACGGTCCTCCTTTCTGCAACTATATATATTATTCTACCATTAAGTGCCTTTTTTGTCAATCACGGAAATGCGGCGGGACAGCTTTTTAAGTAACAGCTTAAGCTGACTCATTGCACTGTAAAAGCCGTATACGAAAAACATCGACAGTATTATTTCACATAATACGTCAGACATGATACTCCAACCTTTCAGCTTCAAAATAGGCATACATAATTATGTTACCCATTAGTATAATATGCCAAAGTCCGATTCTGTGTGTTTTCATATTGTTCACTGTGACCAATACATCCGTTAATTAGCTGTAAATAGAGTAAAAATTAACAATTAAACCACAATCAAAAAGAAAAAACTGTTGACAGAAGTTAAATAAAATGATACCATATTATATATCGAAATAATTACATGACCTCGGAGATTTTTTATAATTATGAAAAGAATTATATCACTCCTCACTATAGTTTTAATACTCGTATTATTGGCTTCTGCAGTATTTGCCACCGAGGTGACAGACACTTCGTCACCCATTGAATTATCTACTGAAGCTGCCACTGATGAGTCGTCTTCGGAAGACACTTCAGTACTCCCGGAGGAAAACAGATTTTTCATCGAAAACGGGATACTAACCGGTTATTCCGGAACAAATACTGATATCGTCATCCCTCCTGAGGTTGAGAAAATCGCATCAGGCGCTTTTGCCAATGCCCCAGAAATCAACAGTATCACAATAAATATCGAATGTGCGGTTGATGTCGGTGCTTTTCCCCGCGGGATCACAATCTATGGCTTCGCTTCGTCGGATGCACACAGAGTTGCTGCTTTTGCCGATTGTACCTTCGTTGACATTACACCGTCATTCATAAATATTTATATATCCTACATTTTCGAAAACGGTACGCAGGCTGCCCCTGAATTCTACAGTAATGCAAAGCCGGGACGTGAGTTTTCGGTGAAGTCTCCCGAGATAAACGGCTTTAAGCCCGATAAGGCGGTAGTAAGCGGCACTGCCGGACCTTGTGATATGTATTTCACAGTGACATACGGATTTAACAAGGACGATGGTTGGCGCCTCAATGGAAAGACTGTTTCGTATTTTGAAAACGGTACTCCCGTGCGTGGTACCACCAAGGTGATCGACGGAGTCAGCTACAACTTTGACGCAAGCGGAAACGTAATTCTTGACGGTGCTGTGCTGTCCTTCGGCGGCAATACCTATTACATTGAAAACATGAAGATAATAAGCGGCTACCGTATAATCGGCAGTTCGGTATATTATTTCGATTATGAAGGTCGTATGATCAAGGGTGCCTTTTGGGACAACATGGAGTTTGACATCAATGGAACCATGATGGGAAACGGAGTTACCGTCGACATAGACGGTGCTACCTATTACCTCGAGAATAATCTTCTGTATTCAGGATATAGAGTTTTAAACGAAAATATCGTTTATTTCGGTTCTGATTACAAAATGGTAAAGTCTTCAACTCTCAACTCCCATACTTATGATGAAAACGGTTATCTTATCTCGGGAATCAAAGCATCTGAGCTTGAGGTATCGACAATTCCTGCAACCTCATACACAGGCTCACCCATTATACCGAAGTTCACCGTTAAGTTTAACGGAATCCTTTTGACGGAGGATGTACATTACAGCGTTAAGCTGAAGGACAACACAAAGCCCGGAAAAGCAAAGGTTTCCATCATCGGTTCAGGTCCCGTTTCCGGAACGAAGACGGTTGAATTTGAGATAGTCGGAGAAAGTGCCCACAAGCTGACTATAAAATATCTCAACGTAGCAGGAGGCTCTATAGCCTCTGAATATATATCCGCTCTTGAGCCAGGTACCAAGTTCGATATTCCCTCTCCTGAAATCGAAGGATATACACC
>CAYYRY010000035.1:5303-6710 GCA_964474245.1 uncultured Ruminococcus sp.
CACCGTTACGTATGAAAAAAATGTCGAGGAGACAACATCGGAAGAAACCTACTTTAATCCCGGTCTTTGGGCAACTCATGCGCCCATGATAACCGATCCCATTGAGGAAAGTGAAACCGAAGAGTCTGAAGAAACCGAAACGGTTAATGAAACAGTTAAGACTGTATTCCACGAAGTTACCGAAACGACGTTGATATACGACTACAACCTGCTCATCAAGGTAATTTTCTTCGACACCCTCATCTGCGGCACTCTTATTTATTTGATAGTCAGATGGAATAAGATAACAGTAAAATTATCAAAGGTTTTCAAAAAGAAGAAAGCTAAGTAAATTTGCTATATAACTCATTCATTTTCAAGGAAAACCCGACAGATTTTTGATGATATAATCTGTCGGGTTTTTATACTTTATATTACCAAATTACTTTTCAATGGCAGCTTTTCTTGATACAGCGGCACATATTCTGTCCATGTCGAACTTTTCACGTCTGTCAAATGCGTATATGCCGTTCTTCTCCTGATATACGTCTGTAAGCTGAGTGTAACAGAAGCCCGATATTCCGGGGTTATCAAGCATAGCTGACATGAGTCCTTCAAATCTCTGATAGAATTCCTCAAGGCTTTTGGGATTATTGCCGTATCCCCATGCAGCCCAATTGTCCTTGCCTCCGACTCCTGCACCTAAATATTCATCCAGATTCCAATAAATACCGCCCATCTCGGATATCATATACGGCTGTCCGCCGTATTCTTCATCATCGGGATGATTTACGAAAACCTTTCCCTCACCGGTTGCAAGAGGCATATGACGCTGACGGAAGCTTGACGGATCCTGATCATAATCGTGTACGTCAAATATGTCGGTGTGTGAAGTATGAACGTAGCCTGACGTATCAATAAAAGGTCTCACCGGGTCTATAGCCTTCGTCACAGTATAGAGAGTACTGTAAAGCTCTTCTCTTCTCGATGGTCTCGTTTCATTGAACGGACACCAGCAAACGACGGACGGATGGTTATAGTCTCTCTCAATTGCCGCAAGCCATTCAGGAAGCATTGCGTCCAGCGCACCCTTATTGCTCTCATCAAGTCCCCAGTTTGGGAATTCACCCCAAAGGATATAACCGAGCTTATCGGCGTAATAGAAGAGATACGGCTCAAATATTTTCATATGAAGTCTTGCTCCGTTAAAGCCTGCTTTTTTGGACATTATAACGTCACGCTCTATATCTTGGACCACGGGAGCAGTATATATTCCGTCGAGGTAGTAACCCTGATCAAGAACGAGACGTTGGAACACAGGCTTATCGTTTATCTCAACGGTACGTCCGTTGATAGCTACCTTACGCATTCCGAAGTAAGTCTTGACCTTATCTTCTCCAAAGGTGAGAGTCAGGTCGTAGAGGTTCG
>CAYYRY010000035.1:6720-10104 GCA_964474245.1 uncultured Ruminococcus sp.
ACAAAACGGGAGATTCCAGCGGAATACTGAAGGTACAGTTCTTCCCCACTGTCTTGGCACAAACCTTTGCTACAGGCTCACCGTTGAATGATGCCTCAGCACAGATACAGTTTCCCTTCGAAGAGTATGCCCCGAGTTTTACGGTAACGTCAAGCTTCTCATTGTCAACGTCAGGCGTAAGCTTTACGTTCTCTATATAGTTCAGCGGCACGTACTCGAGCCACACAGTCTGCCAGATACCTGTACAGCGCGTGTATTCGCAGTCCTTGTTATAGTAGTTTCTGTAGGTCTGCTTTCCCGTGTACTGAAGAGGATCAAAACCCACGTCATTACAGCGGATTACAAGCTCGTTTGACCTGTCCCCAAAAATGCTTTCTGTAATGTCAAAGGTAAAGGGAGTAAAACCTCCGATATGCTTTCCTTCATAGTGCTCGTTAACCCAAACCTCACTTATAAAGTCAGCAGCACCTACGTGAAGAAGAATCCTTCCGCAAGAGCAATCCCATAATGGATCGATCTCAAAGGCACGTCTGTACCAACAGGTACGGAAAAAGTCAACGTATTCAATACCTGACAGCTTTGACTCAGGCACAAACGGAACTGTTATCTTCTTGTCGAAGATATAGTTATCCTTAAGCCAGAATTTCCTGAACTTACCGGAATCTCCGAAGTCAAAAAGAAAATCCCATTCACCGTTAAGGTTTTGCCATGCATCCCTCACCATATTCGGCCGAGGGTATTCATTTCTCGGAATGTTCATATCGATCCCCCATTCTTTCTTTGTCTGATGTATCCATTTACAGTTACTGATAATAATCAGTCGTTTCCTGTGGGAAGAGCTACAGTCTGTGCAAAAGCTTCAACTATACCGTCCAACAGGTCGTTAGTCATCTTAAGTGCGGCAGTCGCGTTGGTCACGCCGAAATTACTGTTGTAAAGCCCGTACGCCTCAGGAGAAGCGAGAGCCGCCTCTATGGGAAGCACCTCGTAATTCATCTTAGCCGTTGCGGAATTGTAGTATCGGTGTACCCACGTGGGAATAGTTTCCACAGCGCTGACGAGACATTCGCCGTTGTTATACTTACGGATGGTAAGCTCCACCATAAGTCCGTTTTCCGTGTACTCCTTGTTCATGGTATCGCCCATGGTAAGTCTGTTCTGATTGGATACCACGTTACCGAGGGAGTAGAAGCAAAGGGTCTTATGCTCAGGATCTACAGTAGATGTAAGTATCTCAGCATCCTGAACTACGTGAGGGTGACCGCCGATGATAACGTCAACACCGAGATCACAAAGCTTTGACGCGATCTGAGCCTGTGTATCGTTATGCTTAAGATTGTACTCATATCCCCAGTGGATATAATATACGATAAGATCTGCACCGTCGTTTTTCAGCTCTTTGATCCTTGCATCCGTCTGTACGTAAAACTCATCGAGCAGACTCAGATTCACGAGATCCATAAGAGTCAGATCATCACCCTGCACCGCAATTCCGTTGACTGTGCGCACGTCTGTATTACCGTAGGAGAGGTCATCGGTGGAGTTGAGCATACCAATTTTAACTCCGTTTATGTCAACGAGCTTGTAAGTCTTCTCGTTTACAGAAAGCCTTGCACCAATATAGTCAACACCGTGCTGTCTGAATACCTCCTGAGTACGGGTAAGTCCGTGATGGCTGTAGTCGTACATATGGTTGTTTGCAAAAAGCATCATATCAAAGCCGGCGTCAAGAAGTGTTGTAAATGACGAATCGGGAGCATTGAAGGTAGGATACCCTGCATATTCGTAATATTCGTTACCTGAAAGTGTAGCCTCAAAATTAACAACTGCATAGTCTGCAGCGCTGACAATGTCCTTCATGTACTTGTATGAAGCTGAAAAGTCATAATCTCCCGTAGCATAGTTGAGTGCAGCTTCAAGTTGAGGGGAATGATACATAATGTCTCCCGTGCTGAGAAGTGTTATTTCCGTATACGCGTTTGGATCGACCTTAACTTCCTCAGTGCCGCTTTCTGCATTACCACCTGAAGAGGTTCCGTTTACCTCGGCATAATTGAGAGTTTCACGAGGATCGTTTGAAGACGCGGGGTCTGAAAGATTCAGATCATTTTTAGATGCAAATGTCCATATGAGAACAAACACAGCAGTTATGGCAAGAAGTCCGATAAAAAGCTCAGTCAGCGGGAAGCGAGACTTCGTCTTCTTTCTTCTCTTGGCGCTCCCTGCTCCGTTTACGGGAGGCTGAGGTCGGTTTGAAGGAAGGTTGTAATTATTATTCATGTTTATATCCTTTCTGAATATATTGATCAGATTTCGATCTTATCCTGAATGAACCCATCGGGGGTAAGTCTGTCTATGTGAGTAAATCCTGCTTTTTTTATTTCCTCAAGAGCTTCAACGAAAGCACAATCAAGCTGTACTCCGTCGTGGCAGTCGGAAGTGACAGTAACAGTACCACCGAGACGGTGTATCTCACGTAGGATAAACATTGGCGGATAAAATGCCTGCTTATACCCTCTGGCTATAGCGCCGGTATTTACTTCAAATCTTGTGCACACGTCCATAACCTTATGAAGTGCATCTAACGATATTCGACGGTACTCTTCAGAGGCTTCATCTATAGTACCGAATTTTGTCAAAAGATCAAAATGCCCAACAATATCAGGCTTGGTTGCCTTTACGTGACGAACCAATTCATCGTAATACGCCTTTACAAATCCGATTTCACATCCGCCAAAATACTTCTCAGCTATGCTTTTCTGCACGTCAATTGACCAGTCAACAGGCTCGTACACGTCACCAATCTTTATAAAGTGAACAGATGCAATAACGTAATCGAAAGCATCAGTATCAATACTTGAAAATGAATCAAGTTCAATACCCGCAAAGACGTCAATGCGTCCTTTGTATTCTTCCGCAAGTGTTCTTATATGTGATATGTACTCCGCCTCGCGCCCGGGTTTCATAGTCCCGGGATCAAGGGTATTATGGCTGTGATCTGATATACCTAAGGAAGCAAAGCCGCACTCGATGGCTTTTTCTATATTACTCTGCACAGAAGCACGACCATCGGAAAAAGTAGTGTGAGTATGCAGGTTTGACAAAGGCTTTGTGATTATCAAGATTAGTTTATCCTTTCCGCAAATTATCTATTAATATATTATACTATAGCTGTAATCTGATGTCAAGTTCAAAGGTTGTAAATGACTTGCCAGCAAGTCAGAAGTTAAGCTCAAAAAGCAGCTCGTTGAGGTTATCCTCGGAGTACTCCACCTCACTTGAATATAACCGCGATATCTCACATACGAGAGGAAGAGTAACAGTTTCCTCCGACACAGCACAAAGCGCCCTGATGACGTAGAACGATAGCACGGCGAATTTGAC
>CAYYRY010000035.1:10114-12052 GCA_964474245.1 uncultured Ruminococcus sp.
TCATCCCCTCTGCAAGATGGCGGTAAATGAAGTAGTGCAGCAGCTGCTCGGCTGATTCAAGCGGCAGAATACATCTGCACTCCGCAAGATCTTTGACGACGGAATTTTTGAGAAACAGGAGAAAATCCGTCCACCTTTCGTCAAGCCGTTCCAATGACAGAAGCTTGTCGCACCAAAATGCAGTATCAGTCGTTGACATAGAAGCACCGGCGAATGTAAGAAGTCTTTCGACTCTGTTTTGCACGTCACAGCTTCTGTCACATATTATCTCAAAGCATCTGTCACGAAAATGAAATATGTATGCATCGAATTCACTCAGTGTGTCTTCTTCTCCATCGTCGCTCATGACTTCAAGAAAGGACTTATTGCGTTTGCCGAGAATGACCCTGCAAGCCTCCTCACAGCAAAGTCCGAGTCCAGTCTCTTCCCTGTCGGAAAATAAATTGTTGAAACGAGGGTGTTCTGTGCAAATACTACATATCGCACCTTCACCGAGACAGCTTATAATATTGCAAAGACCGGTATCCGCCAGATGGGGACATCTGTCACCTTCCTTAAGTCGGAAATGCGGCACGTCAGTACGGTCAATAGTTGCGCGGATACACTCACCGATATCTCCGTTCAGGCCATCATAAAAAGCCAAAGTCTCATCATCGATATCGATCTCCCAACCGATGCAACAGTTATGTCTGCACCTGTCGGCAATACACTTGAAGTCCTTATAATAATCAGGAGCAAAATGCTTCATTTGTTATCTCCTTGGTTATGTCTTAACAAGTATATTTTACCATAAAAGTTTGACTATTTCAATATATTATCACGCAAAGCAAGACCGTCATGTAACACCTACAGGACGGTCTTTAAATATACTATTAGGTGAGCTCAGCTCTCAAGCTGTCTTCCGAGGAAGCCTGCGGCAGTCTGTATGAGCTTGACTTCAATATCACTTGACAAAGCCTCGCCATCCGCACGCTTCACTGATACGACCGCACCCGTAATATCACCTTCGGTGATAATGGGCATCATACAGCTTACTACACCGGCACCTCCCTCAGTAAGACACACTTCCTCTCCGTGTCCGGCCACATAAAGCGATCTGTCTTCAATGGCGGACTCGATTTCTGCGGATAGAGGCTTTTCGTTATATTCCTTTTTGGGAAGTCCCGCAGAAGCAATTACCGCATCTCTGTCGCAGATCGCCACGGACAGCCCGCAGGTCTTGTAAAGCGTCTCCGCATACTGCGAAGCAAACTCAGCCAGCTCACCTATAGGGGAATATTTTTTAAATATTACCTCGCCCTCACGGTCTGTGTATATCTCAAGGGGGTCGCCCTCGCGGATTCTCATTGTGCGGCGAATTTCTTTCGGGATAACCACACGACCGAGGTCGTCTATTCTTCGGACTATTCCTGTTGCTTTCATTTATATATAACTCCTTTGTTTGCATGTGCTGACACTTCTATTATCTGTAAACTTTGAAATTTTATACTACGCCTTAGGAAATTCCGTATGTATTCCCTAAGTTTTGTTAATAACGTATCTTTTACTCAGTAGGCTGAGAAACGACAATATTTGAAAGAAAGTTAACAAAGAACTGGCATAAGCCTGAGATACTCGGGAATCTTCACCTACAACACGTCAATTCATTTCACAGCCATTTACGCACGTTCTTAGCTAAGTACCGTGGTGTAAGCACAAAATACCTCGAAAACTACGTTTCTCTTTTCGTGTGGCTGAGTAATATAAAAGCAGGGGGGCAGAGCCGGAATCTTAAGAAAGTTACGATATGCAGGGCAGCAGCGACAGATTGTTATATATCCCGAAAGAAGATTAAATCTCTTCCGGCTGTACCATTATGTGCATAAGCAGGAAGTGTAAAAAACAGGCTCAATGTCAATAGTTGGGGTAAACAAAAATCAAACAAAATAAAGGATGATA
>CAYYRY010000036.1:0-11962 GCA_964474245.1 uncultured Ruminococcus sp.
CGCTGACGTCACCGCTTGCCGCACCTCTCTCCTCCGCCTCTCTGGCAAGAGACGACATCAGCTCCTCATGATGACGTGCCACGTACGCCGCTGCGGCATTGCCACCCGTCGCCGCCGCAATTCGTACAAACTCAGGGTCACGCATCTCCCTCTCAAGGTCAAACGAAGGAAATCTCTCAGCCGCTGCCGCCGCACTCTTTATAAGAGCCTGCACTCGTCTTCCCGCAGACCTCTCCCTCTCTACCCTGTCATTCATAGACTCACCTTCATAATCACGTCCCCTCTTGATAACCGAAGGCTTCCGCTCATCTGCGTTCCTCACAAACTCAGCATTACCTCCGGGATTTTCATCACCACGTCTCGCCTCCAAGTCTGTCGCAGATGTCTCCCCACGTGGTAATACAGCCTCCCCCGTAACACCAAAGTCTGCCATCCCCGATAAATTACCGTTCATTTTCTCACCGTCCATAATTATCCTCCTTTCAGCCCAAGGCTGTTAAATACTTTGAATCAAGCTATATCCTATCCGTTATACCCGTCACAAACCAAAACATATGTTCGCCATTATTATTTACGGCGCAACCGACTCCCTCGCACGGCTTCGTGATCGTTTCATCGCAGGTGTCTCACCCGTCGAACTTCTGACAAGCTTCTTCTTGACCTTTCCGCCGCCACCGCTGAGTATCGCCCCCGATAAAGTCTCCGCCACCTCAGGCTCATACTTTTCCGCCAGTCCAAGGGCAACAGACTGATACTGTGTCATCATCTTGAACAGCGTCGCATTCTGCGCAACCATGGCAAGTACCTCATCCTTACCGTCGAAGTCCATCATATTGAGACAAGCAACTGCCTGATCACCAAGGCTTGGATTAAAGAAACCAAGATTATAGAACTGAAGCGCCAGCTCGTTTATCTCCATCTTCTTATAAGGACTCGCCTTTTCCGATGAGACCTCAATATCAAATTCAGGCACATTCACCGCCCCAACACCGCCAATGTCAATTTGTCTTCCCTTAAGTCCGGCATTGGAGTATCTCACAAAGCGCTCCACAGGTGATACCTCACCGCCCGTTATGCGGAACTGTCTCGGAATATCGTAAAACTGACGTATCAGCTCGATCATCTGATATACCACCTCACGGTACGCTCTGTGGAACACCCTGTTAGAGCTTCTCGCGTTCTTACCGGCAGTCTCCTGAAGAGCCGCCAGAGCAGACGCCGCCGTAATACCGGAAGGAGCCGCACCGTTCATAACGTCACGGTTTGAGGTGCAGTATTTCAGCTCATCGATTTTCGACATGAGAATATTAAGATATACCGTTCCAAGAGGATCTGAATCGATCCTTCGAATACTTCCGTCGTCGATCTGTCCCTCCACGTCAACGAAATCACATGAAAGATCAGCATACTGCTCTGCGTTAACCGAACCGTTCTTCCTCTTGAACCAACGCGGTGTAGCACTCACCACCGCATTTTTCGTAATGGCACGGTTAAGACTGTCGATCTCGTCCTGCGTATCGCGTCCCACGTCAGTAAGACCGTATCCGCACACACTTCCCTCCACAGGATACAGCTTCTGCACCACAAATGGATACATTCCGTGATCATAAAGTCCCCTGTCCCTCATGGATGTCCCCACTTCAACGGTGATCTCCTCCCGCGTCAAAGGATCCCTCACCGTCTCCTTCGGCACACGCACGTCATTTTCCGTGGCATAAAGCAGATTATTTCCCACAAATGAGCAATACTGAAGCTGTCTGCTACCGCCGTAGCTCGTCCTGTAGTACCACTCCACCACCACAGACTTGTCCGACGTATCAACTCTGTCGTCATACAGATATCGTGAAACCGTAACAGCTTCTCCCCCAAGCTTCCCCTCAAGCTGAGGATAACGTTCAATCAGCTTCGCATTATCCGCAAGGGTCGTGTGGAACAGATTTGCGGATTTTTGGATATCCGTAATCCCCGGCTCCCAGAACAGATTGAGCAGATCAACCTTGTTCACCGATACGTCACCAAGTCCGCCGTGAAGGGCGGGATTCCAGAACACCCCGTAAACACCGCCTCCATGCTTCAGCGTATACCACGCAACGTCAGAATACGTCTCCTCAAAATCACATCTTTCAAGAAGCACGGGAACGATTCGTGTGAGCATCTGCGCTTCATCCTTGTCATCCTCGCATCTCGGTCTGAAGTTACAGGTGGGATACGCATCCATAGCATCGCTGTGACGCGACTGAATACACGACCAAAGCCACGCCGTAGCGGAAGAGGCACCGTCACCGCGAAGCTTCCACTGCCTCATCTTCCAGTATTCCTCGTTTTCAATCAACTTTTTCTCAAGATTTGCCTTACCCGCCTTGTATTTGCGAAGTATCTCAGCCGCACGCAGGATCTCCGCCTCGCCAATAGCGGGTGATATGTTATTTGACATCAATATCTCCTTTCAAAATCCATAATTCATTATAGTGCTCCCTCAAACACAAGCCCCTTACACGTCAGGTTTCCCTCGCCAAAGGATCTGCATATCCCCTTCTCAACGTCAGTGAACGGCTCGGCGTTATGGGTCTGCTCATACAAAAGTATCTGATACTGTCAGCCGCATGATCCTCTCCCGTCGTGTCCAGATCTTCAGGTATCCTCGGATCAAACCTCAGCGTAGGAAGTGTACGCACCGTATCTCTGCACGTCTCAAAAAAATACATCTTTGCCCGTCCCTCCTCGTCAAACTGAAGACGGGTACGCACCTGCATCCACCCGGGTATACGGTCGTTAATACCCTTGTCAAAATAGACCCCTTGCTTCGATGCCACCTCTGCTGCTGATACACCGCAAGATCCGTCCCATATGGACGGGTCTGCCACTCCGTAAATATCTCGCCCTCTAAGATACGGATGCTCTCTCTCAAGCCTTGCTATCTCGGAGAATTGTCTGTCATTGGTCCACTTCACACCCTCGTCCGGTACACCCGTGCACCCATACAGCTCCGCTATCATATAACAAACTCCATCAGGGTCCACCGCCCACCAGTTGCATGAAAACGGCTTTCCGTATCCCCAGTCATAGCTTCTGTAATACTTCCACGATATCGGAGGCTCAAACGGAGCTATAACGTGAGTCCAGCGTCTTTGTTCTCTGAGCTCCTCAACACTTACCCCCTCCTCCTCAGCCACAGCAGGATCGGGCATCTCTCTGAATTCTTCAAAATACATCCCCTCAAATATATCCCATCTTCCGTGAAGCCACGCCGCCTTCAACCTGGGCGGCAGCTCACGAAGGAGCTTCAGATACTCGGGATCTCTCTCCATCAAAACGTGATTGTCCTTCACCAACGCCTGCACAAAGCTGTACTCCGACGGATCCTCACCGTCAACGTAACGCCTGTCAATAAATATTCTCTTGATATATGCGTGACCAACTCCTCCCGGATTGCACGTATAATATATCCTTTTCGGAAAATCATTAACACCTCTGCAGCAGGCAGCAATGACCTTCATCTGATATTCCGTAAGCTGTGTCGCCTCATCAATGAAGATAACGTCATATTCCTGCCCCTGAAAGCTGTCAAGATCCCTGTCCGATGCACAAAATCTGAAAGTCACCGTACTTCCGTTCACAAAAGTCAATACCCTGTCACGGTCTCTCCACACAGCCGCACCGTAGGTCTCCCTCCTGAGAATGTCAATATGATTTGCCGTAAGCTCAGGATATGATCTTCTCACAATAAGGCACCGTATCCCGGGATGTGCGGCACAAAGCAGCTTGGCCTTCGTCCTGATCATCCATGATTTACCCCCGCCTCTGGCACCGCCGTAGCCGCAGTGTCTCGTCCGCATCATAAGCGCACGCCTCTGCTTTTCACTCGGCTTGCCAAGGTTAAGTATCATCCCGCAAGCTCCTCTCCGTCACCGTCGATCACAATGTGTATTGCATCATTTTCAATACCGGCATACCTCCTCTCGCTAAGCTCGTACTTTTTACGCATCAGCTCAAGCTCTTCTCTCTCAGACTCAGTCGGAAGCCCGTTTATATCGCGGATCACCGCCACCAAAGTCTTTACCGTAGACGTAAGGTCCTTCAGCTTACCCACCGTAATATCATTCCCATCCACGTCATCCCTCAGCCGCCGTGTCATGTCCGAAATAAGCAAAGCAAGATTATCCGCCGCATCCCTGAGTGGTGACAGCTTCATCTCCGAATTATCTTTTTCAGTATCATTCATTCAGATCATCTCCTTTCATATAGCAATATTTGCCACTCCCTGTCGTCATTTTTTCCTTCTCAACGCCACACTAAGCACATATAAACATATGTTCGCTCGCTTTTTCATTCACCTTCCGAAAGCTCCGGATTCGAAAGATGGCAAAACGGACACTTCAAAACGGGCTCGGCATATATACTCCCGTCGATAATATCCAGAACCTCCCAACCTATCTCAGCCTCCCATTCACTAAACATCCTGTCACAGCCGCAGCATATATACTTACCTTCCGTCATTCTCTCCTTTCGTGTCTTCGTAAACACCGGGCAAACTATCCAAAGAGAAACCTACCTCCTCCTCACCGGATACCCTCCTGCTCACAATCTGATCTCCGACCACTTTCGGACACCTCCGGTTGAATTTGCCTCCACATCAATACTCAAACGCCGCGTGTCCTCTAAGACACATTTATTATATCAAACACTTGTTCGTTTGTCAACCCCTATTTTGTCATTTCCGAAACTTTTTTTGTTTTTTATCAAATTAGTGTTGCATTTGAGACACAATGTGTGTTATAATATAACTGTAAAACCAATAGTGTGTCCGAAAGGCACAACAAATAACTAAACACTCCCCCGAAAGAGAGGAATATCCCATATGACACAAAACACTTCATTGGGACCAAAAATCAAAGAACTCCGCAAAGCCAAAGGAATGACACTTGAACAGGTAGGCAATATCGTAGGTGTGGGAAAAAGCACGGTACGCAAGTGGGAAACGGGAATGATAGCCAACATGGGGCAGGATAAGCTCGCGTCCCTTGCCAAGGCCCTCGACGTTCACCCGAGCGAGCTAATGGGTTGGAATTCCCCCACCCTGCCCGAGCCGGAAGAACCGTTATCCACAACGTTCTTCCCCGTGATCGGCGAGATTGCCGCAGGCTTTGACCACATTGCCCTTGACGAATGGGACGGTGACGTTGTTGAGATCCCCACATCATATATGAAAGGCGACAGAGACGAATACTTCGTCCTCCGAATAAAAGGCGACAGTATGTATCCTCTGTACATGGACGGTGACCGTGTCCTCATCCATAAGCAGGACACCGTAGACTACGGCGGACAGATCGCCGCAATAATGTATGACGATGACCTATCCACGCTCAAGCGTGTCGAGATCACCTCCGACGGAGCTATGCGTCTTATCGCGCTCAACCCCATGGTCCCCCCCATCAAAATCGAAGGTGAACGCCTCGAACACTGCCGAATTATCGGTGTCCCCAAAATACTCATCAGATCAATGGATTAAAAAAATCGGTACCCCAAGGAAAGCCAGAAGCACTACTGCTGTCTTGCTCCCCTTCGGGTACCTTTTTCCGTATATCCAAAGCCGCCGCAAGTACTTAAAGTACCTGCGGCGAAATTATATCACTTTTCAAAAAACGCCACCGCCACCGCACCGGGGCCAACGTGAGTACCGATAATGCAACCAACAGTGTAAACAGGAAGCACCTCTGCCTGACCTGCCCACAATTCCTTGCTGTCTTCAATATACTTGACTAACAGCTTGTCTGATAAACCGCTGTACGCCAACGCAAAAGGACGCGCAAAATCAATTCCACCACCCCTTCCGATAAGCTCACGCAGAAGATTGTTTCCCTGCTTGGAGCCGCGAGCCTTACCTAAAAGTGCAACCTCACCGTCTGTCACGGTTACCACAGGCTTAATACCCAAGACTCCGCCCGCAAATGCCACAGCAGCAGATATTCTACCGCCCTTTTTTAAATATTCAAGGGTATCAAGCAGCGCCAGCACACGCACCTTTTTCTTAGCCGACGTCAAAGCCTCAACTACCTCCAATACACCAAGCCCCTCCGCTATAAGTCCAAGCGCGTACTCAACAAGTACCCTCTCGCCTATACAAACACTTTCGCTGTCGATTACGTGTATCCTTCCGCCGAAAGCCTGCGCCGCCATATAAGCGCTCTGATAAGTCCCCGACAGTTTAGAAGACACCGTAACAACAATAGCCTCGTCATCCGATGATAGCTCTCTTTCAAACACCTCACACCAGCCGGCAGGCGTGATCTGAGACGTTGCAGGAAGCGTATCGCTTTCTATAAGCTTCTCATAGAATTCCGAATGAGTAAGATTCACCGAGTCAAGATATTCCTCATTTCCGAAACGCACCGCCATAGGCACGTGAATGATCCCCATCCTTCTCGCATCAGCAGGAACTATATCCGCAGCTGAATCAACAATAAGCCTTATCGCCATTTTTATTTTCCTTTCACACAGTAATTCATTTTTATGAACCCGGCAGATCGCAAATGATCTTTACTTTCAGGATTCACCGTTAAAAATGTTGACAATTCAACGTTCTGTATTATATCATAAAGATGTTGAATTGTCAACGTTTCGCTGTAATATTTCTCGCCAAAACCATACAAAACTACTATTTATGCGCCTACCATATCCGACCTTTTGCCCACCTTTCCTTTGATATAATAGAGTTTAATCAAAGGAAAGGAAAAATAAGGAAATGAAAACCACCGCAAAGCAAACCTCAACACTTCCAAACGTCCAAAGCATAACAAAATTAGCCGCATACACAGTAACCGGAGCCATATTCTCCGCAGGCTCCCTCCTGTCAGGGGCATACCCCTTCGCCATATCACTCATATCGTCTGTCAACGGATTTCTCCCATGCGCCTTTGCCGCCTCAGGTGCAGTTATAGGCTCGATCCGCACACCGTCAGGAGCGATCCACGCCTGTGTAGCTATCGCTATACTCATCATAAGAAGTCTGATCGGCAAATGGCTGTCAGCTCCCCAAAGCATATCAGAAAAGCGCCCTGTCCCTCCCGCCACGGACGGTATTGCCAAAGCAGTACATAAAATACGAGCATTCATCGCAGAATGTATATCAGTATCCATGTACGAGTCAATATTCATACGTATGGTACTTGCACTAACCGCCTCAATAGCCTACGGCGGCGCAAACTGTGTCCTCGGTGGTTATCTCACATCAGACCTTTTTGGTGCAGTAATAGGTGCAGTCAGTGCTCCCGCCTTAGTCTACCTGTATGTCTCCGCCGATTCCCCAGAACAAATAAAAGGAAGCAAAGCCCACGAAATAGGACGTTGCGCCGCAAGCGCCACCATTGTCCTCTCCTGCAAAAACCTCATCCCCTCCATCGACCTGTCGATCCCAATAGCCTTTATTATCACCCTGATCGTTACGTACAGAAGCGGAGTATTACGTGGGGCAATATACGGACTTGTATGCGGATGTGTCCTCTCCCCTGCCCTCGCCCCCATGTATGCAATCTCCGCCATGATAACCGGACTCCTGTGGAGCTTCTCTCCCGCCGTAGCTATAGCCGCAGCCTGCGCCGCCTCATGCGCGTGGAGCGTTTACGCCGAAGGCTTTCCATCCCTTTCAACCACAGTACCTCATCTCATAATAACCTCAGCCATAACCGCACCTATCATGTCCTCACGTCTGATAAATGCTGTGGGAAAGAGAGTCCCTCAAAAGCTGTCTTCAAGTGCAGCAGACACAGCTTCACTCATGTTCAGACGTGAAACATCAAGGAAAATGCGTTCTCTGTCCGATAGTATGAGCGACCTCTCAGGCGTGCTGTACAGATTATCTGATACCGTGACCGTGCCGTGTATAGAAGAGCTGTGTGAAATTTGCGAAGGCGCATTTGACGAAAGCTGTAAGACCTGCAGCATGAAGAGTGCGTGCTTTGGCAGAGAGGAAGCACAGACCACCGCTATTCAGAGAGCAATGGTAATGGCTATGAAACGGGACGGAAGAGTAAGCGCCGCACTCGTTTCACAGCCACTGGCAAAAAGATGCTATAACATGGGACAGATCATCGACCGAATGAACGCCGGATGTGCCAAACTCATATCCGAAGCAAAGCTATACGACAGAACCGGAGTAGTGGCGGCAGATTACGAAGTTATGTCCGAAATGCTCCGTGAATCCTCAGAATACGACTCCGGTGAATTTGAACCCGACACCACTCTGACCGCAAAGCTCTTATCCCGTCTCAACGGAGAACTGCGTGCAGACAGTATCGGAGTATTCGGAACAAGGGTAAAAAAAGTCATCGCCACAGGACTGCAGGTAAACGAAAGTACCCCTGACGGTGAAGCAATTCGTGATATTCTCATTAAAGCCACCGGCTTATCCCTGTCAGAACCAAACTTCGAGCTTGACGGTTCAAAAGTTATTATGAAGCTTACCTCCGAATCAAAATTCCGCGTAAGATGCGGCAGAGCTTCAGTAGCCGTGTCTGAGCTGAAACGAACCAAATCATCACCCACAGAAAGCAAAAGCAGTGACCGGTCCGACACCAAGGTATTCTCCCCTCGAGGTAACCTCAGCGGCATAGGTAAAACCTCCTCCGAAGCGTGCGGCGACGTTATATCTGCCTTTAAAACCCCCGACGAGCGCTTTTTCATGCTTATATCCGATGGTATGGGAAGCGGCAAGGAAGCTGCATTAACTTCCGGAGTCTGCGTCATGTTCATCGAAAAGCTTCTCAAAGCCGGCGCATCCATGGACACCTCATTAAAAATGCTCAACTCAATGATGAGAGTCAGAGGAAATGAAATATCCGCCACAGTCGACCTTATGGAGCTAGATCTCATGAACGGTAAAATACGCTTTGTAAAAAGTGGTGCCGCACCATCATTCGTGCTCCGTGACGGCAGACTCTTCCGTCTTCAGTCAAAAACCGTACCCATCGGAATCGTAAGAGCACTTGATGCAGAAATGATCAAATTCGAAGCCGAATCCGGCGACGTTATTGTAATGCTCTCCGATGGAGTAGTCAGAAGCTTCGAGGATTGTCCGTGGCTATACGATCTGCTGTGTGACGAAAGAGAATGGACGTCCGACGCCGAAGCCATGGCAAGAAAGATTGTAAAGCACGCAATAAAAAACGGCGCCGAAGACGATATCACCGCCGGCATCGTAATGGTAGAATAACTTCCCCTATCAAAGCCCCGCAATCCCAAAGAAACTGCAAAACGGCACGCTTCCAACGAAGCGTGCCGCAGTTTTTATCAAAGAGCTTTTTATTCAACCTTTTCTGAAGGCTTTTTTACAAAGAAGAGGCTGAGAATAAGTGCAACAACGTAAAGTGCCGCAACAACGTAAAGAACAGCCTGATATCCCGTGGGGTTCACGGTGTATCCGTCGATGATCTCTTCCTTACCGAAAGTCTTAACGATCCAGGAAGCAAGCTGGTTACCTGTAAGACCGGCAAATGCCCATGCGGAAAGAGTAATACCGTGGATCGCACTGATGTTAGACATACCGTAATGGTCAGAAAGAAGCGTAGGAACGTTTGAGAAGCCTCCGCCGTAGCCGGCGTTTACCATCATAATGAGCGCAAGCACCACTACCGTAAGAATTACGTTACCGTTGCCGTTCTGAATACCGCCTGTAAGAACAACTGCTACGGTAAGAACGATGGAGATCACAAAAATGAGCTTGTAGATAGTGTTTCTGTCCTCCATAGTGTCAGCCCAAGCGGAGAATCCGAGACGGCCGCCCGCATTGAAAACAGCGGAAACCGTGGAGATAATACCTGCAAACGTCGCTAGTCCGAGGCACTTAACGATAGCCTTTTCCTGAGAAATAAGAGCAAGACCGCAAGTGATGTTCAGATAGAACATGAGCCAAATACCAATGTAGTTCATAATGGGTCTGGTCTTGATAACAGACATAATGCTCTTCTTCTCCTCGCCACCCTGAGGCTCATGCCAATCGTCAGGCTTCTTGAGAAGGAGATGTCCAATGAACATCATAACGAAGTATACGGCAGCAAGAATAAAGAACATCTTATAGATACCACCGTCGCCGAGACTCGCAAGCATCCACTCCATAATAGGACTGGCAATAGCCTTAGCCGCACCGAAGCCGGCAACAGCAAGACCTGTAGCAAGACCCTTCTTATCACGGAACCAAAGCATCAGAGTCTTAACAGGCGAAAGATAACCTGTACCAAGACCGATACCCATGATCAGACCGTAGCAAAGATAAATACCGATAAGAGCAACGGGGTTTCCGGGATTCTTACCGCCGAAGTAAATGAACGCACCCGTACCTGCCATACCTACCGCAAAGCAAACAGCCGCTATAAGAGAAGACTTATGTATATCCTTTTCAACGACGTTTCCGAGAAAAGCGGCAGACATACCGAGGAAGAATATAGCCAAACTGAACGCCCATTCGGTCGCACCCTTGGAAAAGCCTATATACGAACCGATATTTTCACTGAAAAGTGACCAGCAGTAAACAGTACCTATACTGCAATGAAGAAGAAGCGCGGGAATTGCGGCACGTATCCACTTATTGGTACGCCAGCCACCGCTTTTTTTAACGTTGTTACTCATTTCAAAAAACCTTTCAAAGAAATCAAATTAAAATATCTGACGAAAACCCATATTTCCCACGGATTTTCGCACAATATCCTGTATACAATAATATCACAAACCGGCTTTAAAATCAATCAATAAAAGTAACAAATCGTTCAAACAAAACCCTTCCCCGTTAATACAAAATGTAACCGAATATCCGCCTCTCCCCATCGGAACTCCTCTACACCGTCCCTATATCCCAAAATTCCCTTAAAAGACGAAAAACCTCCCGTCCTGTGGACGGGAGGTAACTTATGAAGATGATAGCTTACGCTTCGGTCTTAGCTTCAGCATCGATGAGCTTGATAAGAGCCATCTCAGCAGCATCACCGCGGCGCGGTCCAAGCTTGTAGATCTGGGTGTAACCACCGTTTCTGTCAGCATACTTAGGAGCGATCTCGTCAAACAGCTTAATAACGACATCTCTCTTAGTGATATATGCAAGAGCCTGACGCATGGTAGCAAGCGTGTTCTTCTTACCGAGGGTAATCATCTTTTCGGCCATAGCACGAACTTCCTTAGCACGTGTAAGAGTGGTCTCGATGGAGCCATTCTCAAGCAGATAAGTAACCATGCCGCGAAGCATAGCATTTCTGTGTGCTGTAGTTCTGCCGAGTTTTCTGGTACCGGGCATATTCATGTCCTCCTTTTACAAATGTAATACTGTCGGATAACAGCATCAAAATACCGTATCCTCACGCCGCCTGGCGGCGAATTATTCATCCTCGTGCTTGAGTGCAAGTCCGAGGGACTCAAGCTTGAGAATGACCTCTTCAAGCGACTTCTTACCGAGGTTACGAACCTTCATCATGTCCTCCTCGGTACGGTTGATAAGATCCTCAACCGTGTCAATGCCGGCGCGCTTCAAGCAGTTAAAGCTTCTTACGGACATGTCAAGCTCCTCAATGGTCATCTCAAGGACTTTCTCCTTGATGGTCTCTTCACGTTCAACCATGATCTCCGCATTCTTAGCCTCATCCGACAGATCGACGAATAAGTTGAGATGCTCGTTGAGTATCTTGGCAGCAAGTGAAATCGCTTCCTTGGCTAAAATTACGCCGTTTGTAAGCACCTCAAGCGTGAGCTTGTCATAGTCGGTGCTGCTGCCAACACGGGTGTTTTCAACCGTGTAGCTGACGTTGTAAACGGGAGTGTAAATCGAATCGGTAAAGATCGTTCCGATCGGAGCGGAATGACCTGCATTCTTATCAAGATAGATCTGCTTGTTCTTATCGCCTGCAACGTAACCTCTGCCGTGGTCGAGTGTCAGCTCCATGTAGAAGCGGATGTTCTCACCAACAGTACAGATATGGTGCTC
>CAYYRY010000037.1:0-10274 GCA_964474245.1 uncultured Ruminococcus sp.
GAGAATTATGTCCGTAACACCGGGCTTGTAGCAGAGCTTTCTGCATATCTTAAGGAAAGACTCAGCGAGCTTGAGAGCAGAGGGGTTACCGTTAAAAAGGTGAAAAACGTATTGCCGGATATAGTAAATATAACTCTCCCGAGAATAAAGAGCGAGACCATGCTCAACTATCTCTCCGGAAAAGGGATATGCGTTTCCGCAGGGTCAGCCTGTTCTGCGTCGGATGGGCATCTGAGCCGTCCTCTTGCGGCATTCGGATGTTCCGCGGATGAGATAGATTCATCCGTAAGGATCAGTATTTCATATACCAATACCAAGGAAGATATCGATGCCCTTATCTCTGCAATTGGTGACGGTGTGTCATCCCTTGCGAGATTCTGACATGGAGATGCCGGATATCACTCCTGAAAGGATATACTTATGTTCGGTTACGTGAAACCATATACTCCCGAGCTGAAAATGAGAGAATATGAGCTGTACCGCGCCATATATTGCGGTCTGTGCCGAAGCATGGGAAAGCGTACGGGTCAGACTTCAAGATTCACACTGAATTACGATTTTGTATTCCTTGCCGCAGTGAGACTTCTTGCAACGGGTGAGGAGGTAAGGTCCGACAGAAAGGTGTGTATTGCCCATCCTTTCAGAAAGAGGCAGTATATTTGTGATAATGAGGCGTTCCGTTACAGCGCGGACGTATCGGCTTTTCTTTCTGAGGGAAAGCTAAATGATGATATTGTCGATGAGGGTGGTATTAAACGGCTACGTGCGCTGGTACTCCATCCTGCAGTCAGACATATGGTGAAAAAGGCGTCGGCTTCGGAGAATTTTTATCTGAAGGAAGTGAAGGACGTGATTCCGACCCGTCTCGGAGAGCTTTCAGAGCTTGAGAGGGAAGGATGTACCTCCCTTGACCGTTGTGCGGAGGTGTTCGGTTCCCTTACTGCAGAGCTGTTTGCCGCAGGACTCAGTGACAGAGAAGCGAGAATAGCTCGTGAGATAGGACGCGGTGTAGGCAGGTTCATATACGTATGCGATGCCTGTGACGACGTATGTGACGACTGCAAAAGGGGCTCCTTCAACCCCATACTTACACTTTACGGTGGTGAAGCGGTAAAGAAGGATAAGGACTCTGTGAAGCTGTCGGTGGAGATCGCCGAAAGCCTGTATACGGGGACGCTTCTTGATCTTGAAAGATGCGCCGCCGCAGCAGAGCTGCTTTGTGACGACGGAGACAAATCAGTTGCCGCACTGGTCAGGAATATCCTGTATTTAGGTATGCCCGAGATATTGAAGTCGGTACTTGTCAAAAGATGCGGCGAGAACTTTATCGAAGGCTTTATCCCAAAAACATGAATAACACAGCCTGTACGGCTGATTCAATAAATATAATTTTTGGAGAATAACAAATGACAAAAGATCCTTATTCCGTCCTTGGTGTGAGCAGAAATGCCACCGATGAGGAAATTAAAAAGGCTTATCGAGACCTTGCCCGCAAGTATCACCCGGATAATTATGCGGGAAATCCTCTTTCCGATCTTGTAGAAGAGAAGATGAAGGAAGTCAACGAGGCTTATGATACAATTCAGAAGGAACGTGCGGGAGGTACTTCTCAGTCCGGAGGCTCGCGTTACTCCTCCTATACGTATTCTGGTATAACGTCTTTTGCCGAGGTGCGCCGTCTTATATCCGAGGGTAAATATTCCGAGGCAGAGCTGATAATCGACTCCACTCCTTCGGGAGACAGAGGTGCTGAATGGAATTATCTTAAGGGATGCCTTCTTACTCAGCGCGGATTTTATTACGATGCTCAGAAATATATAGAGACCGCCTGCTACCTTGACCCGCAGAATGCGGAATATCAGCAGGCTAAGAACAAGCTTCGCAATCAATCAGGCTCGTACGGCTCGCCTTACCGTTATAATACAGGCTCTTCAGAACCCGATTGCTGCAGTATCTGTACCACACTTCTGGTGCTTGATGCCTGCTGTGATTGCTGTGGTGCAGGATGTTGACGGTGATACGATGAGAGATACCAAGGTATCAAAGCTTACAACGGCGGCAATGTGTGCGGCGTTTTCATTCGTGCTTATGTATTTCGGTACGGTGTCGGGAATACTCGATATGTCCGCCTCCGTATTTTGCGGATTGTTTACGCTTATAATCCTCAGAGAATGTAATATCGGGTTGTCCCTCGGATGTGTTGCGGTATGTTCTGTTCTTACCTTCGTGCTGTTGCCCGACAAGACTGCAAGTATACTGTATCTGACCGTGGGCGGACTATATCCCGTGCTGAAGCCTGTGGCTGAACGGATCCGCACTCCTTTTGTATGGGTAATAAAGGTACTGATGGCGGCGGCTGTGGTCATGATATACGTAGGTGCCGTGTTCCTGTTCATGCCTACGGAGGCGACACTTATGATGATCCCTGTGGGACTTGTGTTCGGTATCCTATGCTTTGTGCTGTACGATATTCTTTTGACGAGATTTGCCATTGTTTACGAAAGAAGGCTCAGACATTTGTTCATCAGAAAAAGATGAACTTTTGGATGCTGCTTCATAAATGCCAATAAAAAATTCCGGAGATACATCGTATCTCCGGATATTTTTTATTTATCAATCCCTGTGCAGGGGGGGTTGTTATATAACGCAGAGCGGCGTTATACTTCAGATCATCTGAGCCATTTCGTCAACGGACTCGCCGAACACCTTGAGAGCGCGTCTTACAGGCTCGGGTGAGGTAAGGTCAACGCCCGTTATCTTCAGCTCTTCAATGGGATAATCACTTCCGCCTGTCTTGAGGAATTCAAGATAGCTTGATGCGTCACCCGTATCAACGATGTTCTGAGCGATAGCTACAGCGGAGCAGAAGCCGGTTGCGTACTGATATACGTAGTACGCTCTGTAGAAGTGAGGAATACGTGCCCATTCGATGGAATGAAGCTCGCCTACGTCTACGCCGCTGTAGTAGAGAAGGTTCAGCTCGCGGTACAGAGCATTGAGACTGTCGGCAGTAAGAGGTGTGCCGGCCTTGTGCATATCGTGGGCTTTTCTTTCAAACTCAGCAAAGAGGGTCTGGCGGAAGACTGTGGTACGGAAGCCTTCGAGGAAGTGGTTCAGCACGTATGCACGGCGCGCCTTGTCGGTCTCCGTTTTGAGAAGGTACTTGGTAAGAAGCACCTCATTCACCGTTGAAGCAACCTCAGCTACCATGATCTTATAATCGTGGTTAGCGTATTCCTGTGCTTCGCTTGAGAAGTAGGAGTGCATAGCATGACCAAGCTCATGAGCGAGGGTGAATACGTCGTCGAGAGTTCCCGTGAAGTTAAGGAGAACGTAGGGATGTATGCCGTAAACTCCGCATGAGAATGCACCGGTTGTCTTACCTTTGTTCTCGTATACGTCGATCCACTTTTCGGAGAACGCACGGTCGAGAAGTGCGGCGTAGGTCTCACCTAAAGGCTCGCAAGCCTTCTTAACGAGCTCACAAGCTTCTTCGAAGGTGTAGGAATTGTCAACACCGGGGATGATGGGGCAGTAAAGATCGTACATGCCGATCTTATCCATGCCGAGAGCTCGGCAACGGAGATCGGTGTATTTTTTCATGTCTGCAAGACCGTCGTGGATAGCTTCGATGAGGCTGTCGTAAACGCTTACGGGTACGTTTGAAGCGAAGAGAGCCGCTTCGCAAGCACTTTCAAATCCGCGTACGTCAGAGAAATACGTGTCAAACTTTACGCTTCCGGAGTACATAGCCGCGAAGGTGTTAATGTATTTGTTAAACTCACCGAAGTATTTTTCATAGGCTTCACGACGTACGTCAGTATCAGGGCTGTTAAGGTGTACGATGAAGTTGCCGTGGGAGAGGGATACTTCATCCCCGTTTTCGTCGTGTGTATTCGGGAATGTCATGTCTACGCTTTCCAGCATACCGAATGCATCCTGAGGAGCACCGGCAGCGTCTCCGAGCATAGCAAGCATCATCTCGCCCTTTTCATCAAGGGTATGGGAGGCGGCACGGGCAATGTCATGAAGCACGTGATGATAAAGTGCGAGCTTGTCACAACTCATAAGCTCTGCGAGACGGTCTTCACCTATGGCGAGGATCTCAGGATTCATGAATGATATTGCTGAAGAGAACGTTACGTACAGATTCATTGCTCTGCCGGACATTTCCTGATACTCAGGGTCACCGTTGTCTGCTTCCTTGTGGAGGAATGCATAGAGGTAAACAAGCTCCACCTTCTGACCGGCGGCGAATATCCTGTCAAGTCCTTCCTTGAGTGCATCCGCACTGCTGCCGAGGGTGCCCTTTACGGAAGCAAGCTCGCCTACTGCACTCTGTGCCTCTGCATAAGCTGTCTCCCAAGCTTCCTTGGATTCGTAAATATGAGAGAAGTCCCACATATATTTGGGATCCATTTCTTTTCTGTTCTTAAGTGCCATGATCTATAATTCCGCCTTTCAATTTGATTCCCTTTTCCTTGCGACACCTCACTCGGAGACTGTCCCGCAGATTTATGGTAATAATATTTTTGTCATATGTTTCACGGCTGAAACATATTTTTTATTGATTTAAGCATCTACCTTACGAAGATCTTCGAGACAGCTCTTACAAATCTTTTTATCGTTGTAATTGATAACGCCGTCAACCTCACCGCAGAAAATACAAGCGGGAGCATATTTCTTGAGGATCACCCTGTCACGCTCAACGAAGATCTCAACGCCGTCGCCGGGAGCGATGTCGAGACGCTTTCTCGTTTCGATAGGGAGTACGATCCTTCCAAGCTCATCAATTTTTCTTACGATTCCAAGTGATTTCATGTTTCACGATACCTTTCTGCGGCAAGAAGCATTCGCTAACGTGGTTGTCATGCTATTCCTTATTGCATATAATATGCTTTATGCCATAATATATTATTTTGTGTGGGATATCTCCCATTTGTGACATATTTTACCACAACTTGTGGTTTTTGTCAATGTCGAAATTGGGAGCATTTGTAAATATATAGTTAATAAAAGCGGAAAATAGCGCAAAACACCACAATATATAGTTTTTTGTGGTGGGGATTCTGAAGGATACTCATGCATTTTGGCGGATAAAGACAGATTTCAAAAAAATTCGCAAAAACCACGGGTTTTTGTCAGAACGGAGGATACTGTGCTCGGAAAGTGTTTTGGAGTGATATGTGTTTTATCCTTGGTCAGTGCGCTGTATACGGGGAATATTTCAGCTCTGTCGGATGCGGTGCTTGAAGGTGCGGGACGAGGGGTTACTCTGTCCTTCTCTATGCTTGGTATGATGTGCTTGTGGTGCGGTATTATGGAGATTCTGAAGGAAGCAGGGGCTGTAGGTGTTCTTTCACGGATGCTTAGCCCAATTTTGTCAAGAGTATTTCCAGAGACATTCCTCGCAGGCGAGGGAAGTGAAGAAATAACTGCGACTGTGGCAGCAAATATGCTGGGGGTGTCCAATGCCGCAACTCCGTTTGCGCTGAAGGCAATGGAAAAGCTTGACAAGGCGAATCCTATACCTGAGAGGGCAAGTGACGATATGGTAACCCTAAGCGTGCTCGGAAGCTCTTCGGTAAGCTTTCTTCCCACTACGGTGATCACGCTTCGTTATGCGGCAGGCTCTGTACGCCCCTATGCGGTAATAGTGCCAATATGGCTGTGCTCGCTCATCTGTGCTGTGACAGGGGTACTGCTTTGCCGACTCAGTGCCCGTGGAACGAGGCTGAATACGAAATCGGTGAGGTCAAATACAGCGCGCAGGGCACGGACCCGGCGAGAGACTTGATTTGATGAGGGACGGCGGAACGGAGATACTATATGATTGAGGTGATATCTTCACTTATCATCCCCGCTGTAATTATTGTGACAGCGGTGCTGATGTTTATGAGAAAAGATGCATTCGATGCTTTTGTCAGAGGGGCAGCGGAGGGGATGCACACTGCTGTGGGTATACTGCCCATCATGGTACTGCTGATGACGTCACTTGCTATGTTCAACGCAAGCGGTGCCGCAGAGCTGACCTCACGTGCGCTGACTCCTGTATGCAGTGCGCTCGGTATTCCTCAGGATATTATACCCCTTGCTGTAACCCGTCCCGTGTCCGGCTCAGCCTCGACTGCTTCCTTTATGTCTCTTCTTGAAGCCTCGGGTGCGGACAGCCTTGCGGGATTTGCTGCGTCTATTCTTATGGGAAGCTCGGATACCGTGATATACGTTATGGGAATATACTTTGGTAAAACAAGGGTGAAGCACGCC
Organism: uncultured Ruminococcus sp.; assembly: GCA_964474245.1. Taxonomy (GTDB): domain Bacteria; phylum Bacillota; class Clostridia; order Oscillospirales; family CAG-272; genus RUG11130. The sequence continues at coordinate 6,268 of CAYYRY010000037.1, forward strand.
GTAAGGGCGATGGTTATTTCTTCGGTGACGGCGGTACTGTGCCTGTTTCTTTCATCACTTCTTGCGAGGTTGTTTTTTTATTGAAATGAATATAGATGATATGACAGGGGGAAAATGGAATAAAACGGATGAGAAGGAGACGTGTGACGTGGTACGCGGTTGTGAAAAAAGAATCTATTACGTGAAAAATACTGACAGCGAGATATTTGACGAGGCTTATCTCATTCTGAGACGGCAGGAAAAAGGCAAACATATTCCCCCGAGGGAGATCGAACTTGAAGCCATGCGTATAGTAAACGGAGCATCCGGCGGAAGATGCCGAGGCGGGAAGGGTGAGGCCACAGATCACGGGAATCTGAAGGCGTTTTTTGCCGGAGCGCTTCTTTCCGCGCTGATCATCGGTGCCGTCAGCCTGATACTTTGGATACTGTTATAAGCAGGCGTAATAAAATTAACAAAATAGCCTTGACCGAAATGGCGTGATATTGTATAATAACATATGTAGTGTTCTGCCCGCAGCAGATATGGGGTCGTTATTACGTATCTGTGGATAATGCGGGGGAATTTTAAGGGAAAGTCTCCGCCGCCTTCGGAGAGCTTAGGTATAACCGTTTTATACCTTCTTTCTCCTTGAATCAATCGGTCATTTACTGGTGCACGGTTTTGCGTATTCTCCGGGCATTTTTCTGCTATGCTTTTTTGCGCATGCACGTTACAGAGTGACTACGGAACATTAAGGATTATAAGACAAGTGAATAAAAACTGTCGGGCGAATTGCATATTGCCCGAATAACTGAGAAAGGAAGGACAGTTGTGTCAAAAAAGAAGAATAAAAACGAGCGACTGCAGGAAAAGCCTGCACATAAGCTGAAGGTAATGATGCTCGGCGGACTGAATGAGATCGGTAAGAACCTATCCGTTATCGAATACGGGGACAATATTATCATTATAGATTGCGGAATTGCTTTCCCCGATGAGGATATGCCGGGAATCGACCTCATTATCCCCGACTTCACATATCTCGAGAAGAATTTTGAAAAGATCAAGGGAATACTTATCACGCACGGTCACGAGGATCATATCGGTGCCATCCCCTATCTATTAAAGCAGATAAACGTTCCAGTATACGGAACGAAGCTTACTCTCGGTATCCTTGAGAATAAGCTCGCTGAGCACAAGCTGCTCGGAAGCCGTCAGCTTATCACCGTGACGGCGGGAGACGTGATCTCCCTCGGTGTGTTCAAGGCTGAGTTTATCAGGGTAAATCACTCTATTGCCGATGCCTGCTGTATTGCCGTTACCACACCTGTGGGCGTTGTGCTCCATACCGGTGACTTTAAATTAGATGTTTCTCCCGTAGCCGGAGAGATGATGGACCTGACCCGTATCGGTGAATACGGAAGACAGGGAGTTTTGCTTATGATGTGCGAATCCACCAACGTGGAGCGAAGCGGATTTACTCCGTCCGAAAGACGGGTCGGATTCTCGCTTGACAATATTTTCATGCAGAACCACCACAAGAGGATCATCATAGCTACGTTTTCATCCAACGTACACCGCGTACAGCAGATCATTAATACCAGCGTGAAGTTTGGTCGTAAGGTAGCTATCACGGGCAGAAGCATGATCAACGTAGTAGGTGCTGCGGTCCGTCTCGGTTACATGGAGGTTCCCGAAAACGTACTTATTGACATTTCCGAGATCGGCCGTTATCCTCAGGAAATGATCACTATTATCACCACGGGTTCACAGGGCGAACCTATGTCTGCGCTGTACCGTATGGCATTCTCCGATCACAATCAGGTGTCGCTGACTTCCCAGGATCTGGTGGTGCTCTCGTCTCACGCCATCCCCGGAAACGAGAAGCTGGTCGGACGAGTTATAAATGAAATGTACCGCCGCGGCGTAAACGTATATCATGACGACGACGAGGTCCACGTATCGGGACACGCTTGTCAGGAAGAGCTTAAGCTCATGCACGCCCTTGTAAAACCCAAGTATTTCATGCCCATCCACGGTGAGTACCGTCATCTTATGCAGCACAAGGAGCTTGCTGAGTTTATGGGTATGGATCCAAAAAATATATTCGTCTGCGACAACGGTCACGTGTTGGAGCTTGACCGTGACTCATGTAGGAGAGGCACCGCAGTGCCTGCAGGAAAGACTCTCGTTGACGGCTACGGCGTTGGTGACGTAGGAAATATCGTTCTCCGCGACAGACGTCATCTTGCACAGGACGGACTTATCGTTATCGTTGCAACGGTGGACGTGGATCAGAACATCCTCATTTCCGGTCCCGATATAATATCCCGCGGATTTGTTTACGTCAGAGAGAGTGAGGAACTTATGGATGAAGTGCGCGATATCGCACGTAATATGCTGACGGATATGCTTGATTCAGGTATTACCGAATGGACTCAGCTTAAGCAGAACACCAAGGATGCGCTGTCCAAGTTCCTCTACAGCAAGACGAAGCGCAGACCTATGATCCTTCCCGTTATTATGAACGTGTAAATCACAGATCAAAAAGGAATATTTGATGAACAAACTCAAAAGAGCAGAACTTTTATCCCCTGCGGGAAATCCCGAAAAGCTGAGAGCTGCAGTTATGTATGGTGCAGATGCCGTATACCTGTCGGGTAAGGCATTCGGAATGCGTGCCGCATCGGGAAATTTTACGAATGATGAGCTGAAATGGGCGGTGGAATACTGCCATGAAAGAGGCGTTAAGGTATATGTTACGCTGAATGTAATGCCACGTACGGCTGAATATCCTGCGCTGACAAGCTACGTTGAATTTTTGCGGGATTTAGGTGCGGATGCAGTCATTGTCGGTGACCTTGGCGTGTTCTCACTTGTGCGCGAGGTCGCACCGGACCTTGACATTCATATATCCACACAGGCGTCCGCCGTTTCTGCCGCATCCTGCCTTGCGTGGTACAGGATGGGTGCGAAGCGCGTGGTCCTTGCCCGTGAGCTTACCTTCCGTGAGATCATGGATATCAAGGAAAAGATTCCCGAGGACCTGGAGCTTGAGGCGTTTGTCCACGGTGCCATGTGTATATCCTACAGCGGAAGATGTCTTCTTTCAAACTATTTCACGGGACGTGATGCCAATCACGGTACCTGTGCACAGTCATGCAGGTGGGTTTATTCTCCGGTGCGTGACCCTGCTATGGAAATTAACCTGTCAGAATCTAACAGGCCCGATTCACCCGTAGCGGTAGCGGCAGTTGAGGACGGCGGAGACACATTCTTCATGTCATCCCGGGACACATCCATGATTGAGCATATAAGGGAGCTTGAAGAGTCCGGAATCGCCAGCTACAAGATAGAAGGCAGAGTAAAGAGTGCGTACTACACTGCGGTAGTGACCAACACCTACCGCATGGCAATAGACGAATACCGCAGGGATCCCGATGGATATATGACAAGACCCGAGTGGATCACTGAGCTTGACAGCGTAAGCCACAGAGAATACGGTACCGGATTTTACTTTACCCCCCCTCACGAGGATGCCAATACAGTTACTATGCACGGATATATCAGAGAAAAGGCATATATCGGTACCGCAGTGGAGACCGTGGACGTGCCTGATGACGACGGATTTTACGACGTGCGGTTCATTGAGCGCAATAAGCTTGTAGGCGGCTCAAGGGTGGAGCTTATTTCCCCCGGTAAGGTGGGCAGAGGCTTTACTGCCGATTCTCTCAGAAATGAAAAGGGCGAAGTGATCGAGTCAGCACCCCATCCCGGTATGATCTTCCGTCTGAAGGTCCCGTTCCCCGTTAAGGAAGGGGATATCATACGCGGAGCAGAGTAATGGAGGTTACATATGATATTGTTAGAATTACTTAAGGCTCTGTTTTTAGGTATAGTTGAAGGCATCACGGAATGGTTGCCTGTATCATCCACCGGACATCTTCTTTTGTTCAATGAATTTTTTCCTCTTGCACAGGAAAAAAGTTTTACGGTTACGATACCAGAGGATTTGAATGTTAGTAATC
>CAYYRY010000037.1:10284-11900 GCA_964474245.1 uncultured Ruminococcus sp.
GCCATACTTGCGGTTGTAGTATACTTTTTTTCAAGACTCAACCCTTTCTCATCTAAGAAAACAAAGGCTGAAAAAACTGCCACATGGATACTTTGGTCAAAGATTCTGGTTGCGGTTATCCCCGGCGGTGTTGCGGTTGTATTGCTCAAGATCTGTGGGATCGACCTGATCGATGATCCCTTTGTGGTTGCCGGTGCACTTGTTGTTTACGGTATTGCTTTCATCCTTGTCGAAAGATTCAAAAAGGATAAGCCGTATGTTGTGAATACTGCAGATGATATCAGTTATAAAACAGCTTTTTTCATCGGTGTATTTCAGGTGCTTTCCATAGTGCCCGGAACAAGCCGCAGCGGCTCTACTATCCTTGGCGCAATGCTTCTGGGTGTTTCAAGAACTGCAGCAGCAGACTTTACATTCTTCCTTGCTATTCCTGCAATGTGCGGCGCTTCGGGACTTGAGGTTCTTTCTTATACCAAGGATGTCCTGAGCGGAGAAGTACAGATGTTTGGCGGAGCACAGCTTGCGATTCTTGCGGTGGCAATGGTCGTTGCTTTTGTAGTGTCTCTTGTGGCTATCAAATTCCTTACGGGATTTGTAAAAAAGCACAGCTTTGAAGCTTTCGGATATTACCGCATTATTCTTGGAATTGCGGTCATAGCATACTTTGCGTCAAAGGCTTTGATTTTTAACTGAGAATAAAGAAGCGTTTCTCCGAATTATACGGGGAAACGCTTTTTTACATAAAAAAATGACTCCGTTTTTACGGAGCCATTTTTGCAAATGATCATCTGAATAACTGTCTTCTGCAATCGTTACAAACGTATTTGCCTTTTACTTCAGTAAGGTCGTTTTCGTTTCCGCAGATTATACAAGTAGGATAAGCTTTGCTGATAATAACATTTTTGCCGTCAACTTCGAACCTGACCTTTGTTTTAGGTTCAAGCTCCAGAGCCTTTCTGATGTGATTTGGGATAACAACACGTCCCAATTCGTCAACTCTTCTTTCCATATCTGGTTCTCCTGAAATAAATAAATAAAATTAATGTGATATTTCGCAAACTATTCCGCTGTAAAATGTTACGGCGGATACGACGGCTTTGTTATTATCCGTGGTTGAGTTTATGCGCATATGTGAAAAAATCACACAGTATCCATACATACTTTATTATAACATGAGAGGATTTTAATGTCAACACAAAAAATGAAAAAAACACAATGAATATGCGAAAAAATAATGTTTTTTCACAATATATCACCTAAAAATCAGGGATTATTTGGTGGTTTACAGCAAAATGTAAATTACATGAAGTTTATCGTTGAACTAATGAACGGGAGTTATGGAGTTGATTTCCGTTGGTTATCAAACGGAGAGCTCTTCCATCTCGTATACTGTTTCGGATTGCTTGCTTTTTGGTGTTCTGTCGGCACCTGCAAGCATTAATTTTATCCTGTTCTGCTGATTTACGGCAGAGGCACCCGTGTCATAGTCTATGGCAATTATATTGAGATTGGGGTTTGCAGCCTTCAGAGGCTTCATCATGCCCTTGCCGCATATGTGGTTTGGCAGGCATCCGAATGGCTGTGTACAGATGATATTCTCCGTGCCGGAGGAGGCA
>CAYYRY010000038.1:0-11774 GCA_964474245.1 uncultured Ruminococcus sp.
CTGTAGCGGACTTTCACCGCCAAGTTGTAACGCGTGCCGAGCGCACGAGAAAAAAGGGGTATCCTGCAAAAGCGGGGTACCCCTTTTTTCAGTATTACTTCATCACTTTCTGTCGATACGGAACATTCTGAGCTGACCTATATAGTAAGGCTGATTAGAGGTAACAATACCTTCCCTGTCACCGTCATCGTTAAGAGGTCTCTCACGGTTACCGTTGAAGCTCACTTCAACTACACTACACTTCTCAGCATCATACTCAATGTCCCATGATGCCCTGAACTCAATGGATGCGTTGGCAATGCAAAAATACTCCTTGCCTCCCTCGTCCTCGAAGAAGCTGATAACTCCGTCCTCGTATCCCTTTATTGTCACAAGATCGTGTACATTATCGTGAAGCTCGGGATATACGTCTCTCTTCTTGTATCCCGTCATGTATGTACTGCGTCTCTTCAGCCTCATGAAAAGCTCACCGTACTGTGTGTTGAAACGGCGCTGTGCACGAAGAATGGAGTAATATACATCCGTCTTGTTGCCGAACTCGTCAATGGGTGAGCCATAGTAGTCGTAGCCGATCTCTCTGTCGTAGAAGCGGAACCAGATACCGCCGCGGCAACCGAGGGCGGCTGCCACGTTGATCTGCCAGATAACGTCAGACTCACAGGGTGAACGGAAAGCGTCATGCCCACTGCACAGCATATTCGTCCAGATGTCTACCCCTGCCTTCTCAGCAGCCTCAACAACACCCTTTATCTCCTTCAGATAATTCGTAACACCCGTGTCGTTGATCATGCACTCGTAAGCGTCCTGGCTGGCAAAGTCGATGCCGAGCCTCTTGATGCTCTTGAACCACTCCTCGAGAGTAAGTCCGCCGAGCTCTTTCTCTCCCTTACCTGACATACCTCCGACAAGGTTGACGTAGGGCTTCAGCTCGGGAGCCACCTTCTTGTGGATGGCGTAGCATCTCTCGGTCTGGTCGAAATCCTTACGGCTGCTCGGCTCGTCGCCTGAGTAGAAGCCGTAAAGCGCGGGATGTCCCTTGAGAGGCTCGTATACCTCACGCAAACGGCGCTCGTATTCCTCGTCACCTACCTCGTCTATACATCCGTATGAGAAATCCTCGTAGTTTATGATAAGCTGCATACCAAGCTCGTGGGCACGGTCAAGATAAGGGATCAGTATCCTCGGATCGTCCTTGCCGTAGTATGTCTTGGGAGCAAGAGGGGTAGTCATACCCGCCTCTTTCCAGATCTCAAGCTCATCGGGAGTGAAATCGCTCAGTGGGTTGTAGACCCACATTGAAAAGGGGAATTTGTTTGCCATGTCGTAGTTTTCCTTTCTCGGCAGAATGGTGTCCGCCGACACCGAAGTAATTTTCCCGCATTCGGGACGCCGCCGTCTCACGAAGCACCGTCGCAGGACGCCGTATAAACTCGCGTACATTATATCAGCGACACCGGGGCTTGTCAAGGCGAATTTTGAAAAAAGTCAAATTAAAGCCAGACGGAGGACAAAAGAATAAACCTCGCCATCGCTGCCCCAAGACAGTTCTTAATACCCGTACACATCTGCCCGTCCCATACGGTGATATATCCGCAATTAGCTTTATAACACGTTTTGACAAGTGCAGCCTTACCCACACGGCGGAGAGTGTAAATACCTGATTCATTAAGCAAAAAAGAGCCACTCTTTTCGGCACTTGCGAAAAGAGTGGCTCTTCTCTTTTGATTGTATCTTACTTTCTGTCTATCCTGAACAAACGAAGCTGACCAGCATAGAAGCTCTCGCCGCCCCACTCGTCATCGGGGTTCAGAGGTCTGATCTTTTTCTCTACCTGACCGTTCAGCAGAAGCTCCGTCAAATCACACTTTTCTCCGTCAAAGATAAACTTAATGGTAGCGTGGCAATCACGGTACGCATTGACCACGCACATATACTCACGTCCATCTTCATCCTCGAAGAAGCTGATGATAGCATCCTCGTAACACTTGACGTCGATAAGATCGTGACAGCCCGTTTCAAATACGGGGTATGCACCGCGGTCGGTACCGCGGAAGTAAGTCGCACGTCTCTTCAGCTTCATGATGATCTCGCCGTAATGGTCGCTGAAGCGTCGCTGTGCTCTGAGTATGTTGTAGTAGTTCTCAGTCTTGTTGCCGTACTCGTCAATGGGTGAACCGAAATACTCGTGTCCGATAAGCCTGTCGTAGAAGCGGAACCAGATAGCACCGCGGCATCCGCAAGCAACGGCAGTGGTGATCTGCCACAGGATCTCCGTAGCGTTGGGAACTCTGTATGCGTAGTGTCCGCTGGAGAGCATATTTGTCCATACGTCAACACCCGCCTTTTCAGCCGCTTCGACCACCTTCTTCATCTCACCGAAGTGATCCGTGGTGGTCTGCTCGTTTATCATGGGACCGTAAAGGTCCTGGCTGACGTAGGTAACGCCTGCCTCGGCAACGGACTTGAACCACTCATCAAGGTTCTTGCCCCCAAGCTCCTCAGCGCTCTTATTAGCCATACCGCCGATAAGGTTGATAAAGGGGCAAAGCTCGGGAGCGACCTTCTTATGTATTCTGAATGTCTCCTCAGCCGCCGCAATATTCTCTTTACCGCTTGGCTCGTCACCGCCGAAGAATCCGTAAAGGGCGGGATGTCCCTTGAGGGGCTCATACAGCTCACGAAGGCGGCGTTCAACCTCCTCGGCACCCGCGTGCTTTACGTCGCCGAAGGTAACACCGTAAAAATTCGCAATAAGCTTGATACCGAGCTCCTCTGCTCTGTCGAGGAACGGAATAAGCTCACTGGGATCGTTTTTTCCATAAGCCATCTGCGGTCCCATAGGAATATTAAGTCCGCAATTCGCCCATACGTTTACCTCATCGGGAGTAAAGTCGGTTGTGGGATTGTAGACCCATATAGAAAAAGGAAATTTCTTTGACATAATAATTCTCCATTCTGCCGCTGTACGGCATCACAATTTTGTCATGTTCAAAATACCTGCACCAAGCCGAAGGTCCTCATCCTCCGCCGCACAGGACGTATGCGAACATTATAACAGCACCGTATTGTAATGTCAATAACTTTTTTCAAATTGCAGGTAATTTTTTGCCCGGCAGAGTCAAAAGAAAAATGTCCGGAACCGTTGACCTGTTCACTCGTTTAAGACGTAAAAAAGGCAGGTATTCGCCAAAAGGCGAAGTCCTGCCTTAACGCTTGCAGATAAAGCTCCTTCATCCGGCGACGCAGATGCAGGGCTTCACTTCTTAACGATCCTGAACAGTCCGAGCTGACCGGGATAGAGATAATGTCCCTCCCAATCGTCCCCGGCTGAGCCTACCTGAACCCCGTTCTCCTGCTCACCGTTGCGAAGCACCTCGACCACGCCGTACTTCGATGTGTCGCAGAATATCTCGTAGTGGTCATAGTTGACCCTCGACAGGTTCACGATGCAGAAATATTCCTCCCCCGTCTCCTCATGCTCAAAAAAGCTCACAAGAGACTCCTCCCAGCACTTGATGCGCTCGATGATGGGATGCGTTCCCTCACCGAACCTTCCGAATGAGCCGCGGTTCATGTCTTCACCGAAAAAGTAAGTACCGCGCCTCTTCAGCTTCATGAATATCTCGCCGTAGTGGTGGGTGAATATTCTCTGTGCTCTGAGCACGTCGTAGTAAAGGTGAGTCTTGTTGCCGAAGGCGTCAATGGGGGACGCGTGATAGTTGGGGTTCGTGAGAGTGTCGCAAAGGCGGAACCAGTTGATGCCCTTGAAGCCGCACGCCGCCGCTGTAGATACCTGCCAGTTAATGCCGTACTCGTACTGAACGGGACGGTACGCCATATGTGCGGAGCAGATGAGGCAAGCCCACGGTTTAAGTCCCGCAGCCTCGGATGCCTCCACGTTTTTGAGACACTGGCAGAAATATTCGCTTGTGCCGCCCGTGTTGTTGATGACCTGCGAATACTGGTCGTAGGTGTGAGAAAACTCACCGGACTTCTCTGCAAGGTCACACATCCATTCTGCGTGAGTAACCCCGCCGAAATCTTCTTCGGTGAAATTGGTACCCGTGCTGCCCGCAAAGTTTATGTAGGGCTTCAGCTCCGGAAGGACCTCCGTCATGAGGACGATGGTCCTCTTGGTCTGCTCAAGTCGATCAAAGCCGCACGGCTCGTCACCCACGAAGAAGCCGTAGACCGCAGGATGCCTTTCGAGAGTCACCTCGTAGAACTCCTTGAACTCACGTCTCCAAGTCTCCTCTCCCATGCGCGCAAGATCCCCTGAGGTGAAGTCTGCAAAGAGGATCATTTTAATACCGAAGGACTGTGCCCTGTCAAGCCAAGCCTTGAGAAGCCTTACGTCCTCGGGATCGTCATGTCTGAACGGTGGTGTCATGGGAAGATTCACACCGCATTCAACAAACGCGTCCAGCTCCTCGGGACTGCTGTTTTTCATGCCCTTGTAGAACCAACTGAAAAAAGCAAAAGTGTTCATGGTAATTACCTGACCTTTCGTAAAATAGTGTGCGCCGGACGGAGCAATTCTCCGTCGCAGGATGCACCTGTGTCACATCTATTATACCCTCTTCTTCCTTCCATGTCAACGAAAAAAGCTGCTCCACGGTATATTCATCTGCCGCGCACCATGTACAGCTCCGCACTCCACGCACCCTCTCAGCCACCGCTTTCAGCGGTGACAGCTCTCCCTGTGGGAGAGCCGGTATTAGCGGCGCGCATCCCCCTATGCTTGAAGCTTTCTCTGTTTTAACAAACTCAAAAGGCATCCCCAAAAACGGAGGATGCCTCTTTATCTTCACTTAAATATTACTTTTTGTCAATGCGGTACATACACATCTGACCGGGGTAGAGCCACTGACCGTCCCAGTGTGCGGCAGTGTTTTCAAATGAATAGGGAGAGCCCTGCTTGCCGTTGTAGAAAACCTCGATGAGATCGTAGTTCTCGCGGTCAAAATCAACCTTGTATACACCGTCGTTTACCTGAGAGCCGTTTACGAGACACATATATTCCGTGCCGTCCTCAGCCTTGAAGAAGCCCACAAGACCTTCCTCGTTAGCTCTGATGCCCTTGATGGCGGGATGTGTACCTGCGCCGAACATGGGATACTCGCCTCTCTGCTTGCCGAGGAAGTACGTACCCTGTCTCTTGAGAGACATGAGAAGCTCGCCGTAGTGGTCGGCAAAGCGTCTCTGACAGCGGAGGAGCTTATAGAACTGCTCTGTCTTGTAGCCGTACTCGTCAATGGGAGAGCCGTGGTAGTTGGGACCGAAGGAACGGTCGTAGAAGCGGAAGCCGATCATACCGCGACAGCCGCAAACTGCAGACGTGGTGATCTGCCACATGATGTCGTACTCGGAGGGAATACGGAAGTGGTAGTGTGCGCTGAGAAGGAGAGAACCCCAAACGTCAACGTTAGCAGCCTCCGCACACTCGATAAGAGGCTTGAGAGCCTTGTAGTAATACTCGATACCCATGTCACCGGAATCAAGGGGAGTATCGATGCCTGCTCTGCCGGCAACCTGCTCGTACTGGCTGAAGCTGAAATCGGCAAAGCCGGTCTCGCGGTTCAGGTCAGCGAGCCACTCACCGAAGGTCCTTCCGTCGAAGCACTCCCTCGGGTGGAAACAGCTTGAGCCCTGGAAGTTGATATAAGGACGAAGTTCGGGAGCGATCCTCTTCTGTATTCTGATACATCTTGCGGAAGCGTCGTAGTACTTCTTAGAAGACGGCTCGTCGCCTACGTAGAAGCCGTAAAGTGCGGGATGACCCTTGAATATAGCATAAACCTCGGAGAATCTTGCTTCATACTCCTCGTCCGTCATGGAGAGAATATCACCGTTGGTCAGACCAACGACGTTGGCGATGAGCTTGATGCCCTTCTCTTTCGCTCTGTCGAGGAAGGGTACGAGAGAGGATATGTCGTCCTTGCCGTAGAAGGTTCTCTCTGTGAGAGTAACGGTAAGACCGCACTCTGCCCAGGTGTCAACCTCATCGGGAGTAAAATCTCCGCGGATGTTGTAGTTCCATATAGCAAAAGGAAATTTCTGTGCCATAGCTTTAAACCTTTCTTTATATAAAGAATTTTCACGATGCGGAAGCAGACTCATCCGCTTCCGATATACATAGGTATTATACCAAACAAGGCAAAGGTTGTCAAGTAAGAAAAGGCAAACTGCAACGCTTGGACGGAAAGTACAACGATTTTTATTCGCAAGCTTCGTCATAGCAAACGCAGTGTCTTCTAATCAAAAATGTCAACAAGCCGTAACCCGATTCCTCGAAAATGAGAATTATTCTCGCAAAATGAGTTATTTACAAAGTAAAATCATAATGCTACAATAAAGACGTAAACAGCGCTGATCTACAATATAACTTAAGAAAGGGAAACACACATGAAACTACAATTTGCAGAAAACCTGAGACGCCTGCGCCACGGGCAAAGCCTTACCCAAGAGCAGCTTGCGGAAAAATTAGGCGTATCCTTTCAGACCGTCAGCCGCTGGGAAACGGGAGCTGTATATCCGGATATCGAGCTTTTACCCATGCTGTCGGAGCTGTTCGACGTGACGGTGGATGAGCTGATCGGGTGCGACAGTGCAAGGCGAGAGGAAAGGCTGAATGCGGCATGGGATAAATATAACACTATCGCAGATCCGGAAGAAGCTTATCAGCATCTGAAACGTATGCGTTCTGAGTTTAAGGGAGAATGGGAAATTGCTGTAACTATGCTCCAAATCATCCGAAACGACCAAATTCATCTTGATGAAATGAGAGAAATCGCACTGGATATTCTAAACAAAAGCACCTCACATTCATGTCGCAGTATAGCGCTGTCATTTTATGTAGAAATGGAGGAAGAGAAATATATCACGGATGAGTTTTTAGATAAATATACCTCCAGTTGGCATGATAAAGTAAAACTGTTGAAAAAGCGATACTTTTATCAAGGAGAGTGGGACAAATACGATTTTCAACGTAAACAAGTTCTGCTTTATCAACTTCGAAGTATGTTCGAAGAAGGTCTTCGCATGAAATATCACTCTTCCCCGGAAAACAGTATTTGGGCACAAAAAACCGGATTAGATATCATAAACACTTTATGTGATATCAAACCTGCTCATCGCGTATCAGGCGACGGAACAGTAGATTTATGGACATTTGAACGTGTACATATGGGACTCAGGCTTTCCTGTGCTCTTGCTTCATCGGGAGATAAAGAGGGAGCATTCGCCGCACTTGAAGACACCGTTGAACTTGTAGAAAAGTTCGTAGCAATTCCCGACGGTACTGAATTAACGTTCAGATCTCAAACATTTGGAGATGCAAAAGCAAAACTCAAGTGGGAAAGAACCCGTACTGCTAAAAAAGAGTGGGTATCAGCAGAACTTGACGTATATGACGAGGGAAAGCTTTTAAGCTTTTAATCTATATTAGCTTTACCGTCCCCGACGTGCTCACCCGCGAACACGGTTGGGAATGGTTTGACCCCATCCGCGACGACGACAGATACAAAGGCTTGGCGGCACGCTTGAAGCGTGCGAATGAGGTGCTCGAGAGCTCCGTTTGATTTGGCTTATTATTTGCTAATATCCCCGTCCCCACCTCATACATGGCGGAGAAGTCAAGCTACAACTTCGTCAGCTCCTCGACTACGGAGAAAGACACATCCGAGACACGGTACGCATCGAGTGCTTCGCAGTATCACTCCCCGACTTCCTCATCTTCGACGCCGACTATACTCTGGAGAACAAATCTCACTGTTATTACCTCATGGCACTTGTATCTTACGGTATCGGTGACAAGGCAAAAGCGCTCTCACACCTTGAAAGCGCCCTTGAGATCGAGCCGTCCACATGATGTGCAACGTATATAAGATGAGATGGAGCAAGTAAACTCAACGCAATAAAGAAGCACCGCAGTTGGCGTGAAGTCACGCAAGCTGCGGTGCACTTTATTTTTCTGTCAGTGTCCGTAGCCCTCCGTCAGAAGCAGTACAGAATAGTCTCTGACGCAGACCACAATATCGGGACACACCTCACGGAGAAGTTCTTCAAAATCTCCCTTATAGTGACGCAGATCCACGGAGTGCATCTCGCCGAAGCTGTACCACGCTATGGTCTCAATGGCGTTTGTAAAGCTTTCGCCGTATATAAGGATGGTTGGTAGCTCTTCTCTGCCCGTATCAATAACGGTATGCGCCACGTCCCCTCCCATGTATGCGGTGTACAGCACGTCCTCGTCCTCCGTTTCGGGAAGTGAGAACAGCGTGGGGGAGACCGTTTTACCGTTATCAATTCTGACAAAAGGGATAGTCTCCTTGGGTGTAATTATCCCAAGCCTCTCACTTGACTCCCAAAGACCGAATATCTTTCTCAAACGGGAGCCGACGTACTTGTTCGGCAGATAGCGAAGCTCGTATTCCCCCTCGTCAAGGACGATGGGCTTTTCTCCCGTTTCAGACATATAGTGCTCCATCACCTCAAGATAAGTCTGATACGCACCCATGATCCCGAAGTGGTGATCCACCTTGGATGAGAAATAGTCGGGGCGTCCCAGGCTCTCGTAACGGTCCATCATATCTATCGAGTACACACCACGTACCTCAAGCTCACTCATGAAGCTTTCCTTTACAGCCGTCAGATATTCCTCCCTGCTGCTCAGATAGTCGGGGTAGCTGTCCCCGTAGCACACGTACTGGCTGGGCACGGCGACGAAGTAGTACTTTCCCCCAAGCTCCTCCACCAGGTCTCGTTTTGCGGCAAAGCGTTCTGCCGCAAGAGCCGCCTCTGCTTCGATCTGCCCGTCATCCACCACCTCATGAGCAAAATACGGAAGCAGGATATCATCCCCCACGTATATCTCATTCACCACGGGACGGCGAAGCAGGTATATATCCGCATAGGTATTTGCGGCGATAAGCGTCTCTCTTGCGGCGGCGTGATCCTTGATAAAAGTGCCCACCGCTTCAAAATACGAGCCGTCAGCCACTCCCTCCGCCGTAAACGAGGGGAATGTGGCAAGCTTACGGTTTTCGTAATAGCTTTCAGTGCGATCCCTTCCCGCAAGTGTCACTATCATCATGGCAAACACCATGATGACGAAAAGCGCACTCATGAGTGCCGATGCGGCAGTTTTTAATCCATCCTTCATTATAGTCTCCATTCACCCCGAGGCTATATAAGCTCACGTTAAAATCTGAAATAAATAAACGGATTGAAGCTTCCCGAAACAAGCTTCATGTACGACAGCAGAAATACTGCAAGAGCAAACACCTTCGGCAGGACCTCAAGAAGCACCTCTCCCGTTTTTCCCATACGCCCATCCGAAAGCCCTCTTGCGAGCACGTTTTTCAACGGGAAAATTCCTATAAAGCAAATAATAAACTCAGGCATATACTGTCTTAAAAGGTATAAAGCCTCTCCCGTATCCGAAGCCCCCGCAAACATGGCACCCACGTACTGCACCGCATCGCCCAGGGTATCGGCGCGGAACAGCACCCATCCGATAAGGACGATGAGCATGGTCAAAGCATGGCTGACAGGAGCAGGTATGCGCTTGATCACGCCTGCAAAGACGTATTTTTCAAGTATCAGAAAAGCGCCATAGTAAACTCCCCACAAAATGAAGTTCCACGATGCACCGTGCCACAGACCCGTGAGGAACCACACCACGCACAGATTGAAAATATGCCTTGCCACCGAACAGCGGTTTCCCCCAAGGGGGATGTAAACGTAGTCCCTGAACCACGTAGACAGGGATATGTGCCATCTCCTCCAGAATTCAGTAACGGAGGCGGAAATATACGGATAGTTGAAGTTTTCGTTAAAGCGGAAGCCGAACATTTTTCCGAGTCCGATAGCCATATCGGAGTATGCGGAAAAGTCGAAATATATCTGAAGGGCGTAGGAAACGATACCCACCCATGCAGCGGGACAGGTTAGCAGCTCCGTTCCCGTGTGGGCAAATACCGTGTCGGCAACCTGTCCCATGGGATTTGCCATGAGCATCTTTTTGCCAAATCCAAGCATGAACCGCACGACGCCGTCGGAAAAGGCGACCACCGTATGCTCTCGTGTCACAAGCTCTCTCTCAACGTCCGTATAGCGCACGATGGGACCGGCAACAAGCTGAGGAAAAAGTGCAATATACAGGCACACGGACAGGGGATCCTTCTGCACCTCGGCATCGTTTCTGTACACGTCCACCACGTAGCTGAGCCCCTGGAAGGTGTAGAATGAGATACCGATGGGAAGCGCAAAGCTTACAGTCCCCGAAATGATCCCCGCGTTTTCAAGCATACCGGTCACAAATCCCGCATATTTGAACACACCGAGAAGTCCGAGGTTTACCGCCAAGGTCAGAACAAGGGCAAACGTGCGCCAGGGCTTTTTCTTTATATATCCCACCGCAAGACCGCCAAAATAATTTGCCGCCATTGACACAAAGAAGAGTGCAAGATATCTCGCACCGCCCCAGCCGTAGAAAACGATACTGAACAAAAACAGAATGAAATTGCGTCCGCGCACGAATTTCTGCGGCACTAAAAAATAACACAGAAACAGCAAGGGCAGGAAAAATATCAGAAACACTTCACTTGTAAATACCATAGTCCGCTATCTCCTTTCGCCTCCCGCGGCATGAAATCAACAATCTAAGTATACCATACACATTAAATATTGTCAAATGCTTTTGAGCCGAAGTTTTGCGTCCGTCTGCCGCGCAAATATAAATAAGGCTTGTCCCTCAGCGTCAAGCGACGGTAAATATGCACCGATTAATAAAAATATACCAAAAGCTTAACATCAATTATCAAAAAAACTCGTTTTATGTGTTTATTATTGATGGTTTTTATGTTATAATATACTTTGGAGATGTTTTAATACTCCGTGAAACGTGTGAAACAGCGGCATCCTGCAAAGCCGTCACGAATGCTTCACAAGCCGTATTAATCTGTTATTTTTCAACTTACTTATAACTTATCTGATATTTGTGCCTCCACAGGCTTAATGGAGATCAATATGAACAGCATACCACTATTCGGAAAAAAACGAACCTCTGCGCTGATACTTGCGGCAGGCTCAGGCGAAAGGTTTTCGGAAGGCTCAGGCAGCCTTGCGGGGATCAAGAAGCAGTTTGTCCCCATCCTCGGCGTACCGGCTCTCCTCCGTACCGTCAGAGTATTTGAGTCCTGCCCCCTGATCGATGAGATAATCGTAGTGTGCGGTGCAGGTGACGTCGATTACTGCCGCGAGCTTTTCGGCGATGAGATAAAAAAGCTCACCCATATAGTTCCCGGAGGCGCGACCCGTCAGGAATCCGCCATGGCGGGACTTGAAAAAGTCTCCCCGGCGTCTGATTACATTGCCATCCACGACGGTGCAAGATGCCTTATCACCTGCGAAGTCATAGAAAAGGTGCTGAGAAAGGCATACGAGGCCAAGGCTGCCGCCGCCGCAGAAAAAGCCGTTGACACCGTAAAATACGCCGATAACAACGGCATAATCGACCACACCATCGACAGAGATCACGTGTACCTCATGAAGACCCCCCAGATATTCCTTGCAAATATGTACCGTGCGGCGGTATATACCGCATATAAGGACGGCGCCGCAGTCACAGACGACTGTATGCTTGTTGAACGTCTCGGCTTCAAGGTCACGGCAGTTGACTGCGGACACGAGAACATCAAGCTCACCTATGCCGTAGATAAAATGATAGCGGAAGCAATACTCAGATCAAGAGAGGAGCAAAACACATGAGG
>CAYYRY010000039.1:0-11767 GCA_964474245.1 uncultured Ruminococcus sp.
TATTTTTTTTTGCTATCTGTCTCCAGATACCCCAACTTTTATTATAGAACCTTTTTGCTTTTGTTTCAAATTTTTTCAAAAAAGTGAAATTTTTTTTGAAAGCGGGTTGACAAACGTCAACTCTCGTGATATACTATAGTTGACAGATGTCAACTAAGTGTGACGGTAGCGGCTGCGGCGTGGTGTCACGGGAAACAAATGCGTTTTACGAAACGTAAGACGGTATAAGTCAACTTTGGGAGGCGAGACTGATTGAAGTATTTTTATAGCAATATGAGGAAGGAGAAGTCATATGAATGTTATTGACAAATTTATACGTGCGGTGAGTTTACTGCTGACGCTGATAACCGTAAGCAGTCCTGTCTATTCGTCGGGGAACACCGATTCGGGATTTTCAAAATGGTTTGAGCCTGCAGTGGCTTACGTTACGGATCTTGGGATAATGAAAGGAAGAGGTACCCTCGGCTTTGACCCGTACGGATACGTGACCCGCGGGGAGCTTGCGGTGGTACTTTACCGAATGTCGGGAGAGACCGGTGAGTACGTTACTCCGTCGTTCAAGGATAATAAGGTGGGTGCATGGTACTTCGACGGGGTAGAGTTTTGTGCGGACAAGGCGATAATAAAGGGGTATACGGACGGACGCTTCGGTGTCTCGGACACCGTGACCCGCGAGGACCTTATGACCATGCTGTTCCGTTATGCGGAATATAAAGGTCTCGCGGAGGATGAGCTTTACGATTACTTAGCTACATACGAGGACAGCGGTGCTGTCAGCAGCTATGCTGTGTCTTCAGTGAACTGGTGTCTGATAAACGGAGTGACGGACGGAAACGGAGATATGCTTATATTGCCCAAAGGATATACGACCCGTGCGGAGCTTTCGCAGATGCTTATGAATTTCAGCGAAAGCGTGATGGATCTTTCCGTTGCAAAATACCGCGTAAGTGACACGAACCCGTACGGTATAGCGGTGCGCGGTATGAGGCAGTTTGGGGACAAGCTGACATTCCGTATTTGCGGAACCGATGCGGCGGATGGAATAAACTTCACGGTCAGATTTAATGTGGGCGGCAGGGAATACAAAAGCGAAACGCGGACTCTCAGCAGTGCAAACTGTGACGTGAGATGCGTTTACGATACTTCGGTGTTCGACTCATCGTCTCAGGTGAACGTAGGTCTTACTTTAGCCTGCACGGCTGAGCTTGAGATAACGCTTGGGGACGAGACTCTCCTTGATAAGACGCTCTTTTGCGGAAACAGACTTCAAAAGGCGCAAAACGGCGCAAAGCTTTACTACAAGGGCGAGCATGAAATGGACTGCCGCATACTTCTGTATCACGAGTTCAGCGAAAAAGAGCCTGTGGAGGAGTGGCAGTACAGTGTTGTTACCACTCCCGAAAACTTTGAGGGACATTTAAAGTATCTTGAAGACAACGGCTACAGTATCATCCCGCTTCATGCGCTTATTGAGTATAACAGAGGCGAGAGAGCTTTGCCGGCACGGTCCGTTGTGCTGACTCTTGACGACGGATATCTGAGTAATTACACCATGGTGTATCCGCTTCTCAAGAAATACGATGCCCCGGCTACGATCTTTGTTACTCTCAGCACCATGGGAAAAAGCGGACGCTTGACGTGGGACATGATGAGAGAGATGGAGGCGTCAGGCATTGTGAATATCGCGTCGCACTCGTGGGAGCATAACGACCATCAACAAATGACCGATGAAGAGGTGTACGAAGACTTCAAAAGGAGCTTCGCTCTGCTCGACGGAGAGCTTGGCGGTGAAAGCTACCGCTTCTTTGCGTACCCGTACGGCAGATATACTGCGGAGTCCACGGAAATAGCCAAATGGTTTGAGATAGATATGCAGATGACCACGAACTGGAGTGCGCTGGACATGGATGATCTTGACCTTCACAAAATGCCCAGACTTACAGTGGCACACAAATATGACTTTCAGAAGCTTCTTGACGTTGACGTAAGGCACTACGACTGAGACCTGTAAGGTAAAAATTACATAAAAAATATTTTTTTACTGTAAGAGTTGACAAGGGTCAACTAATTTGATATACTATAGTTGACATAGGTCAACCGTCGTATTTAAATACGAAAATTGTAAAGATACGACAGGGTGAAAAATAATTATCAGCTTTAACTGAAGGAAAGGTAAGGTCTGTTATATGGAAAAACTGCTTTTATCGGAAGGCGAATGGAAGGTAATGAACGTTCTGTGGGATAAAAATCCCCGAAGCCTTATGGAGCTCGTTCACGAGCTTGAGGAGGAGACGGCGTGGAGCAAGTCTACCGTGTTTGTTATGATGAAGAGACTCATAGCCAAAGGTGCCGTGGAGCTTGACACGGAAGGAAGACTTCAGCAGTACCGTCCTTTAATTAAAAGATCAGAGGCGGCTGAAAGGGAGACAGGTTCGTTCCTTTCGAGAGTTTATAACGGAAGCCTTGGACTTATGGTGTCGTCCATGGCGGGCGGAAAAGGTCTGTCAAAAAGTGAGATCGACGAGCTTCGCCGCATACTTGATGAGGCTGAAAGTAAGCTTGACAGTGAAGATTAAGCGTTTGCCGAAGGTGCTCTCGCGGATGTGATGGCTTTGGCACGCTAAATAGAATGAACGACTAAAAGGAGACGTGTATGCTGCAGATAATGCTTGCCGTTGCCGGCTGTCTGATATTCGGCGGTGTTGCGGCATCGCTTTTGATGAACGGCTCGGACGGCGAAAGTTAATTTCAGGTAAGGGGGAACAGGTATGCTGACATATATATTATCGTTGACACTTCTGACAGCGGGAGTGATAGCTATCAGAGCGCTGTTTAAAAACAAAGTGCCCGCAAGGCTGACCTACGCCATTTGGCTTGCGGTGGTGCTTAGACTTTGTATACCGTTTGATCTGATACAGCTGGATGTGCCTGCAGGTCACTTGGGTATTGCCAGCGTGGTAAAGGGCTTTGAAAGCTATATTTCAGAGAGTATCGATCTGTCGCTGATACCGGACACATCCTCCGATAATAACGAGGAAGGATATCCCGAGAAGGGTGAAATGAACGAAGACGCCTCGGAGGGAAGCTCTGCGGGAAACGTTGGCGGTAACGTTATGGAAGAGGTCGGCGGAGATGCTTTCGATAAAGGCGAAGCGGGAGTCCTGCCAGATAAGACCCCGGGAGACGTCGGCGGCTCGGTGAGCTCAGATAAAACGGATTACACTCAGGGAGATTCGTACGGTAAGCCCACCGCCCCCGACGCAGATGAGCCGGCAGGTAACGTGGCGGCAACGGTGATAAAATCATTCGCTGTTATATGGGTGATCGGCTCGGCAGTGACGCTTTGCGTGTTCGGCACGTCTTACGCGGCGTTTGTCGTAAAGCTGAGAAGAAACAGAGAGTATTTCGGCAAAACGGGAAAGACAAGGATCTGCGTTTCGGATAAAGTCACCTCGCCCTGTGTTTCGGGAATCATGCCTACCATATATATAACCCCCGAGGCGGCGAAGAGTGAGTCACTTCCCGTAATCCTCCTTCACGAGAAGACCCACATGGTACACGGTGACCATCTGTGGAACGTGGTGAGAGTGGCGGCGGTGGTACTCCATTGGTGGAACCCCCTCGTTTGGGCGGCGGCGATCCTCTCAAGGAGAGATGCGGAGCTTGCCTGCGACGAGTCTGTTGCGAAAAAGCTTGACAGCAAGGACAGACTTGAATACGCTAAAATGATAGTAAATATGACCCCTGTTAAGAAGAACTGTGCGGTCGGCTTCGGCGACGGACCCATAAAGGAAAGGGTGATCAATTTGACAAAGAAGAATAAGTACAGAATAATCGTAGCAGTACTTGCCATCGTTATTGCCGCCGTTATAGCGGTGGCGGCGTTTATCGGGGGAAAAGATACTCCCGTGAAGCCTGATGACGGAACCGATACCGCCAATACGGAAACGAAAGCGGTGGAAACCGAGGAACCGATCGAAACGGGTAAGGATGACGAGCCCAAGTACCGTGAGTATGGAAATCTTATCGTATACGACTATGAGGACTACGACCCCGAGAAGCTTGAGCTTGAGAGACTTACTCCCTACGATATGTCAAAGACGGAGCAAACCTATAAATTTGTGATCGAGCTGAAAGAAAGCGTGAGTGATTTCAATATCACAAGCATGATTTGGAAAGATACAGAGTTTGTTGAAAAAGAATGGAACGTAAAGGGACTGTACCATCTGTCGAATAAAGGCAATAAATTTATATTATGTGTTGATTCTGTCGAGAATGTGGGAACACGAGGAATCAAGTATAGTTTGAACAATAAAGTATATAGATTCTACCCTGTACAGAATGAGGACGGTAATGTAGAGCTTATTTCAATAGACGATCGCCTCGGCCCTTGGTTCTATAATAAGTCGTATGAAAGCTTTACCCTGTCCATGGATGATAATATGTCTTTGACAGAAGCTTTATCGGGTCTTCACGAGGACACGGCGTTCACGGAGAATTATTTGAAGTGTCTTGACGTCAAGGGCTTTTCGACTCCCGTATATATCATGATGAACGGAGACAAAGCAGACGGGATATGGGCACACGTGAACTATACTAAACTGAAGTTTACGGGCGGAGCCCCTGAATTGTTCGGCGAAGGCGTAAACGCTCAGCTTTATGAGCATAACGGTGCCGTGATACTGAGCAGTGACCGTTATGAGGTCGGTGATACTTGGATCGTCACCCCGAACGGTATCACCGAATTCCATCCTGAGGACGGCACTTCAGTTACCATTACGAAAAATGAGGACGGAAGCCTCGGATATAGCAAATTTGCCGTGAGATACAAGGATATTCATGTAGATTCCACAGCCCCCCTTGAATTGGCTCCGGCGAGGGATGAATTCCTCCGTGAAGTGGGAGTTGTAAGTATAGGGGACGACGGAAAGGTAACTCTCACACCCGAGAAGACCTATACCGTATCCGACGTATATGACCTTGACGCACTGTATGGGGAATACAGGTGGAGTTCTGAGCTTATCCGCAAGTATCCGTACTGTGAGTCGGCGGATGACGTGATCGAGCAGAACAGTGGGCTTCAGGAGCTTCGTGATATAGCTGAAAAGAATAATGACAACCGGTATAAGTGGATAGCGGCGTTCCTTGACGGGGACTTTGAGACCTGTGTAAGCATGACAAATACATATGGTCAGATGTATAGTGATGACGAAGAAAAGTCGGCGCTTGAAGCTCTTATGCAAAGTAAGCTGAAGGCGCACTTTGATAGCATATCCATCGGAAATTACACCATAGAAGAAAAGTCGGGCCAGTACGAAAACAAATATCTTCAGTTTGATTTTGAGGTCGTTTCAAGCGGTAGCAACGAGTATCCGGTGGGAGATTATACAGTTTATTTAGAAAAGACCGGATACTTTACAAGCCCTAACGTCTCGTTTGTTAAGCGTCCGGATATGGTTCAGATAGAAGATGAGTACGAGAGATCCTTCGCGGAAACGTTGTTCTACTGTAGTTGGGATAATATTCCCGGTAAAGTGAATAGATTGGAAAGCATCTGCCTTTATTGGCTTTACGACTGTGTATACGGAGAAAATGAAGGCGGCGTGAGAGAATTGACGTATGCTCAGCTTGAGGAGATTGCCGAAAAAACTCTGCCCGGATCTGTGGATGGTACTCCCTTTGAGATAAATACGTGGGGACTTGATCACCATACTGCAGATGACGGAAGCGAATACTATACCGTACGGGGCATGGGCGGTCTTGTAATACTCCGTGACTTGATAAACCGTACGGAAAGTGACGGTGTAATCACCTACGACGTGAGATACTACAGTGACGTTCATAATCTCCTGTGTGCACAGGTCGTCAGATTTACCGTGGTACGTACCGATACGGAATACGGCTATAAGCTTGCAGGCGTGGAGCTCATCGTTGATACCGGACTTGAAATATTCAGTCACGGAACGTGATGGCACACACTATATAGAAGCTATCAGACCAAACCTCTCCCTTTGGGTCTGAATTGTTCGGAGAAGAAAGTCTCCGAGGAGGAGAAGAAATGTTAACTTATATATTATCACTAACGCTTTTGACAGGAGCTGTAATAGTCCTGAGAGCGATATTTAAAAAGAAGGTTCCCGCAAGGCTGACCTACGCCATCTGGCTTGCGGTGGTATTGCGTCTGTGTATACCCTTTGACTTCATACAGGTGGATATGCCAGTGGGATCCTTCGGAATAGACAGCGTGACGCAGAATTTCGACAGCTTTATTTCCGACACAGTTGACGTGTCAGAGGGCGACGAAGACGCGCCTCTTCAGAACACGCCTGCACTTCCCGAAAAGGATGACGTGAATACAGCCACTCCCGGAAATACTGCGGAGAACGTGGGCGGCACCGTAGGCGGGCTTGTACCCGATGGGAACGTCGGAAACATAAACGGCAACGGGACTGTTTCAGATAACTCTCAAGGCACCGTAAACGGAACCGTGTCCGAAAATAAGCCCGACGTGATGGGTGACGTGAACGGCGGAGAAGCTGACGTACAGACGGACACTGATTCGGAAGAGCTCGCCCGCAGTATGGCGGAGACGGTAATACGTATTCTCGGTACGGTGTGGGTGCTTGGCTCGGCAGTGACGCTTTGCGTGTTCGGCGCGTCTTACGCGGCGTTTGCCGTAAAGCTGAGAAGAAACAGAGAGTATTTCGGCAAGACGGGAAAGACAAGGATCTACGTTTCGGATAAAGTCACCTCGCCCTGTGTTTCGGGAATTATACCTACCATATATATAACCCCCGAGGCGGCGAAGAGTGAGTCACTTCCCGTAATCCTCCTTCACGAGAAGACCCACATGGCACACGGTGACCATCTGTGGAACGTGGTGAGAGTGGCGGCGGTGGTACTCCACTGGTGGAACCCTCTCGTTTGGGCGGCGGCGATCCTCTCAAGGAGAGACGCGGAGCTTGCCTGCGACGAGTCTGTTGCTAAGGCCATGAATAGCAGAGACAGACTTGAATACGCTAAAATGATCGTTGCCATGACCCCTGTTAAGAAGAACTATGCGGTGGGATTTGCAAGCGGTTCCATAAAAGAGAGAGTTATGAGGTTGACGGGAGTACAGACGACAAAGCTTATCGCTGTGCTTCTCTCCGTGGCAATCGTGGTATCATGCGCGCTACTAACGTTTGTTGGAGCCAAGGAAGAAGACCCCGAGGACGCAGCCTTTACAGTATCTCCTGCGGAGGATTTTGAAGTGACAGCGAGCACTCGCGGCGGCGTTGCCGTTGCGAAATACGTGGGTGAGCGCACCGAAGTGGTGATCCCCTCTGAGATAGACGGTGAGACCGTAAAGGAGATCGCCCCCTCCGCGTTTGAAGGGAATAAGACTATAACGAGCGTTATCCTCCCGATCAGCGTGAAATGCGTCGGCAGAGCAGCGTTTAAGGATTGCACCTCCCTCAGTGAGGTGGAGCTGGCTGAGGTCAACAGACTTGAGGACTATGCCTTTGAGGGATGTACTTCCCTCACTCACGTTAAGGTTCCCGGCTCCATCGGCGTTTGGGAAAGCTGTGTGTTCAGGGATTCGGGACTTAAAAAAGTGACGATAGATGAAGGCGTCGGCGTTATCGGTGAGTCAGCCTTTTTCGGCACGCCTTTGAGAGAGGCATATTTACCGAGCAGTGTGGTGAGTATTGAAGATCTGGCGTTTGCGCAGTGCAAAAAGCTTGAAAAGATTCAGCTTAATGAAGGACTTGTGAATATTTACGGCTCCGTGTTCGCTTATTGTGAAGCACTTCGAGAGGTGACGATTCCTTCAACTATAGAATATATCGGCGAGATCGCTTTCAGAAAGTGCGCGTCCCTTGAAAGGGTGACCTTTATGGGAGATGTTCCCGAGAGTGGGTATTGGTACCGCGAGGTCGAAGGAGTTGACTACGAAAGCGTCAGAGCTGAGTGCCCCGATTATACCGTGTACTACAGATCGGGAGCCAAAGGCTTCACGTATCCCACGTGGGAGGGCTATGCTTCATGCGTCATCGGCGAGGAGCAGGTGGCTTCCCTTAAGATAAACGATGAGATCGCGGGTATTCTCAACATGACTCCCGCAGAGATCACGTCTGCGTACGGAGAGATGACTCTTGAATATTCAGAGTACGGCCCCGGTCAGCCGGTGTACTCTCTTGAGAAGCTTGACGGAGTAAAAGTCGTGTATGCTAACCATCCCATGACAGAGGAGCTTCCCGAGGGTAAGCTGCCTTATGAGGTCATCGTAACCGACGGATATTCTGAGCGCGTCTGCGGTCTTGTCTGCGGACTTGACCTTAAAAACGCCGTGACGAATTTCGAGTGGACGGATGCATGGCTTGAGACCATGGACCAGATGGGAAGATACGCCAAGACCACTGTCGGCGAGCATAACTTAACCGTAGTAATGGAGCTTGGCGCAGTTCTCGATTATGAAGGATATGCTGACGACTGGAAGCATGACTTCATCCGTGATCCCTTCGGTGTGGTAAGTGCTATGCGTATCGGTAAGACGGCATACGTTCCCGATGACACAAACGAAGAAAACAAGGATGAAAACAACGCTTACGGCGTACCTGCGGAGTTTGAGGGACTTCCTCAGTACACAGTAGAGCTTGACGAAACGCAAGGCTCATCGAGTCTGTACATAGAGATGGGTAATCTCATGGCAAACCCGGAGTTTAACGACTGCGAGCATAAGCTCGTTACGGTAACGGGACTTTCGGCTCCCGTCTATATTGAGGTGGGACAGGGAAGCAGTATGCTGTCCGTGTCTGCCTACGGATACAAGAGCAGCGTAGGTCCCACCGTAAGTGGCGATGCCCTGTACGGCAACATCAGTACTCAGCTGTACGAGTACGAAGGATATATTATACTCAGCCGTGATTACTACTACAGCGGCGACACCTGGACATTCTCACCCGAAGGTACCGGCGAGCTTCACCCCGCGGGAGGTATTTCTCTGACACTGTATTACGGGGATGACGGAGTGCTGATGTACAGAAGACAGGCGGATAAGTTCAACGCAGATGCGGTACAGATCGAAAGCGCACCTCTTGAGCTTGCCGTAAGCAGATATGATTTCCTCTACAACACAGGTAAGGTGATCTTGATAAACGGCGCACTTGGTCTCGGTGAAACGGAGAAGATTTTCAGCGTGTCCGACGTATACGACCTTGATAAGATCTACGAGGACAACAAGGATAAAGAGTGGTTTATAAGCAAGTATCCGGGATGCAAGTCTGCGGATGACGTACTTGCGACCAACGCGGGTACCTTCGTTCCGGAGCCCGAGCCCACGTATCCCGATTCTCTCAACCTTCCGAGCGAAAACGAGCACGTGGCACTTACGGTACTTGAAGGCAACGCAGTGGGCAAAACTCCCCTCGCAGACAAGGGATATGCAATATACGTGTCCGACAGTACGGATGAAGAGGATTTTATGACTTACGTTATAACACCCTACGCAGACGTTCCGTCGGGAGCGATCACTACATACACCGTGGAGCCTGACGGAAGAGAAGCCCAGGGGATCTATCAATCCTTCGGTGACATCGGCGTTGGCATCGATTGTCCCCAGATGCTTATAGGTCTCAAGGAGGACATCGTCGGAAAAATGGGTGTTTACTATAGTATTAACGGCAAGACCGAGTTTTACAGGATCGTGGAGGATACCGACGGCGACGCTGTTCTTGAACGTTCGGGAATGTAAGAATATGATATCTGTACAGCCATAGGCTGAAGGGAAGATTACTATGAAAAAACTTGTGTATTTGTTGGTGACGGCTCTGCTCGTATTGAGCGTGGTCGGATGTATGGGAAGCTCATCGGGTACGGATACGGGAACGGAGACGGAAACCGAACAGCCGTATCCCAACTCATCCCCCGTGGAAGACTTCGAGTACGAGGACTGCGACGGCGGTGTTATGATCACACATTACGTGGGCGATGGCGGAGAAGTAGTGATCCCGGAGGAGATTGACGGCAAGGCCGTTAAGGAAATAGGGATGTATGCCTTCAGTCAGAACAGAAACGTAACTGCAGTAACTTTTCCTCCGTCCATGGAGGTGATAAACGGGGGAGCGTTCTATTATGCAAACAGACTGCAGAAGGTAACTCTTAACGAGGGACTGAAAAAAATCGGTAACGGAGCCTTCGAGAGCTGTGGAAGTCTCATGGAGATCACTCTGCCGTCCACCCTTACCGACCTTGGCATGAACGCGTTTTACAAATGTGTTATACTGAAGCATATCAATATTCCGAGAAGCCTCCAGGTGAAGAATAATGATTATGCCGGAGACTGGGGGCACGCAAGTTTTGCCGGAACGGGCATTAAAACCGTTGAATTTGAAGAGGGTGTCACGGCAATACCCAGCTCAGCATTTGCGGGTGCGCCCTTGAGTGAGGTGGTTTTACCTTCAAGCATGAAGGTAATTTACAGCTATGCATTCGGTGGTTGCGATGATCTGACTGTGGTGAAGCTGAACGACGGACTTGAAAAGATCGACGTGGGCGCGTTTTCCGGTACCGTAAATCTGACGGAGATCGTGATCCCGAGCAGTGTGAAGTCCGTTGACGAGACGGCGTTCAGCAAATGCGAGAATCTTGAAAAGGTAGTGTTTGAAGGCGACGCCCCCGAACTTCTGCGCGACGAAGAACGTGATGAAGAGACTAAGGTGAATTACACCGTATACAACAGTGAGGACGCCGTCGGTTTTGATGGGGAAGAATGGAGCATATTCGACGTTGCCGTAAAATGACGTATACTGTTACGAAGGAAATGGGGATGATCATGAAAATCAGATTTTTGGCAGGACTGCTTGTTTGCGTGTTGCTCGTGACTTCGCTTGTATCTTGCAATGAAGAGTCAAAATCGCTCATCGATTGCGGCGAAGAGGTGATATCTTTAATGGCTGAAATGATCTAAAGTGAATCGTACAGGTCTTTGCATAACCTTTCCGAAGAATACGATGAAAAAATTAATGAGCTGCGTGATGGAAACTACCTGAAGATCTCAGAAGTATATGAAATATGTATACCGATGGATGAGGTGACTTATAAAAATGGATTCAACGCGGATTTGAATAAAGAGGAATTTTCGGAAAACTTGTATAAATACCTTAGCTCATCGGTGTATTTATCCATCGGTACACTTGCCAACATCCAAAACAGCGTTGAAGCTGTAACTTTGTCGACGGTATTTTCAGCGCAAAAATGCCTTGCAAATGAAAATATTGATGAAAATAAGATATTTTTATACGTTTTTTGAAAAAGGTTATCCTATTGTTGGCAGCTTTATATGTGATGGAGACGGTGCATTCAGGGCGGTTGGGTATTTAATTATCAACGATGATTTTATAACCGACGACGCAAGCAGCATAAAAGAGTCGTGCGAAGCCTTGGAAATCGAGGGTGTGACGGTGAATAAACAATAGGCTTTTACATCCCTTAAGCTAGAAGACCGTAATTTTAAATACCGATTACCGTAAAAAAAGTAATCGGTATTTTTTTTGAGTGTAAACTGAATAAAGTAGTTTGATAGGTAGAATAATACCAAAGAAAGAAGGGGAAAAACGGGATTGTAAGTGAATAAACGACGTAGGAAGTTGTTGAAAATGCGGAGTCGGTACGCCGGAAAAGCTAATATCCCTTGTAAGATATGCCAAACCTAAAAAAGTGCAAAAAAAATCAAAAAAAGGTGTTGACAAAGCGGAGGGATAGTGATATAATAAACAAGCTGTCG